>DNJW01000372.1 GCA_003488965.1 Lachnospiraceae bacterium
GGTTAGAAGTACTTTTCACGCTATTCTCCTTCTTCCATTTACAATCCGAATACCTGCTGACCCTCTAACGCGTCATATAAAGCACGACATATATAAAAATCTGCAGGATCTGTTATCTTCATATTGTTGCTGGTGCTTTTCACCATATGCATCTCCTTATGATACAAACTGCAAAGATGCGCAGAATCAATGCTCTTTATCCCGTCTTCCTTCGCCATCTCATATAATGTTTTAATGTCGCCATAGTAAAATGACTGGGGTGCCTTCGCTGTATACATCTGATCCCTCGGCGGCATCTCAAATACGGTTTTTCCGTCAAAACTCCTTATCTGACTCTCCTTATCTGCTTCACATGTAATCGCATTTCGGTATTTTTTTACTGCATTTATATTCAGAGTAATCAGCTCTTCATCAATTAAGGGACGTACACCGTCATGAATCAGCACAATATCATCCTGTTGGGCAAAATCTTCCATTGCCAGAAGTCCCTGATAAATGGAATCATGACCTGTATCACCGCCGGGAACAATTTTCTTTACCTTTGTGATGCCAAAGCGTCTCAGCATTCCTTTTAATTCTTCAATATATTCTTTTACACAAGCAATTACAATACTGTCTACCCCTTCATGGTATTCAAAGTGTTCAAGGGTATATATAATAATTGGTTTCCCATGAATCTCCAAAAACTGTTTTGGCTTTGAGCGAGTGTTCATTCTTTTTCCCGTTCCACCGGCAAATATTAATGCTGTTGCCATGTTTTTGTTTTCTCCTCATCTTATCACATCATTCTTATTCTATGTTTTTATAAAATAATAAGATATATTGGTCATTCCATGGATTTTCACCCATTTTATGATGCGGTTTTCCCGCTTCGCTCCCTGCTACATCACAAGCCCGATATATCTTCAAACCAGCTCCTGCCGGTCCATCAGACTAAAATATCATATCAGCTTGTGTTCGCAAAGTCTTGGCATATCCAATACGCAGTTTTTCAAGTCTGCCTTCTAATGCCGTGAGTCTTTTTTATATCATGGATTGCTCTCCGGTCCTTGCGGTGAAATTAGGGCTTTCGCCTTCATTTATCCTGACAGCCATCCTTCTGATCTGATTTTATCCTTGCTTCCCCCCGCTTTTTTGCATTCTGTGCTGCATTGCATTTTTCCTGCACAGTATAACCGCAGGATTTACATAGAAACATACCGTCTTCCTTATATCCGTATGCCCCGCAGCTGCTGCACTCCCGGCTGATATTCTTCCCAAATACCTCCACAAGTTCTATAGACTGCTCTTTGCATTTCTGCTGCAGCCTGCTTCTGATATACCCTCTCTGCCACATATTAACGGAATGATTGATTTCTTTTTTCCCGCTATGCTTTTGGGTACCAGGTAATTTCGGAATATAAATCGTTTCCGGTTTCTCTGTCCTTAAGAATCTGTTTAACTCCATATTGATATAATTGTGGAGCTGTTGGGTCATACGCTTTTTCTTAGATTTGTATTTCTTTCTTTCTGATTTTTCCCCCTCATTCTCACTATGTTTTATCGCCTGACTGCGGACCCACTCCGCCAGCTCTGTCTGGTATTCTCCCAGCTTTTCTCCATAAACATGCCCCTCATCCGTAGTAAGCATAGTATATATTCCCGCCGCCAGCCCCAATTTTTTAGTATAATCCTCATGCTTCTGGACTCTTACCTCCACCGGCGCCTGAATCTCTATGCTATTCTTCTCTGGACTTAGTTTAATATATAACTGTCTTGTATACTGGTTATTATCCGTAAGCGGTATAAAAATACGCTTCCTTTTTTCCTTTGCAGTAATATAAATTCCATGTTCCCCATACCGGTAAGCCCGCTCTGACAGCGAAAAACCGTCTGCTGCACTAGTATGCGGTTTTCTGTGCAGAAGCCGGACTTGTCTGCACAAATAGCTGTCCGCTCTTTTTGCGTTAATACTTCCGGCAAGCTTCTCATACTGCTCCTGCATATCCGCTTTCAGACTGACCGGTCTGCGGTTTAATACGGCATCAAAAGCATTATTCACTTTCAAAAGATACCGCAGGTAATGCCGTTCTTCCTCCGTCAGCAAATCATTATCCTTTATCCGCGCAAGCACAGCTGATTTTGTCTTTGTCCATTGAGCCTTAATATCACCTAATGCATCAAAGATAGCAAGATAAAAGTAGACCGACGGCATACAAAGCTGTTCCCTCAGCCCACTCTTTATCATCTCATTCTGCACAGTATAACCCGGATAAAGCTTTGACAAGCTTCCCATTCCTCCAAACCGCGCATATACATAGTTTTTCACCTTACTGTAATCATCTGCTATTTCCTGAAGCCTCTTCATATCCCCATCCGAAATCAGCTCTTTACTATACTGGTGAACCGTTTTGCATACTGTATCAGGCAGTATCTTCATATCATTCCCTGCTCTGGAATTTATGCCAATGCATAATTTTTTTCTAATTGTTTTCATAAGGTATACTTTTTGGGACATTATTTTTATGTCATAAATTGTCTGTAAATAAGTATTAATTTTCTTGAATTTATGACGATAATATAATAGAATGGACTTGGTATATAGGGAAAATAAATTTACCCAAAAAGTATACCTTATGAAAACAATTAGAAAAAATTATGCATTGGCA
>DNJW01000276.1:0-2549 GCA_003488965.1 Lachnospiraceae bacterium
ATCACTTTGTTTCGCAAACGCCTATATTTTTATGAAACTTCTGTTTAAAAATATCAGCCGGTTGCTTCTTCAAACTGGGAATTATAAAGTTCTGCATAAAATCCCTCTTTTGCCAGAAGCTGCTCATGATTTCCCTGTTCGATGATATCCCCGTCCTTCATTACCAGTATCAAATCCGCATCCCGTATGGTAGACAGTCTATGGGCAATGACAAAGCTGGTCCGTCCTTTCATCAGATTGTTCATTGCCTTCTGTATCCGGGCTTCTGTCCTTGTATCTACAGAACTGGTCGCTTCATCCAATATCAATATCCTGTTATCGGCAAGAATTGCTCTCGCAATCGTCAGAAGCTGCTTCTGCCCCTGGGAAACATTGCTGGCATCCTCATTTAATTCCATCTGATATCCCCCCGGCAATGTCTGGATAAACCTATGGGCATGGGCTGCTTTTGCCGCCTCTATCACTTCCTCATCCGTAGCATCCAGTCTGCCGTAACGGATATTTTCCATAATTGTTCCTTTAAACAGCCATGTATCCTGCAGTACCATGCCGAAGCCTTCTCTCAGCTCGCTTCTGTTAAAATCCCTGATATCATGTCCGTCTACCCGGATACTTCCTTCGTTTACATCATAAAAACGCATCAGAAGCTTTACCATTGTTGTTTTTCCTGCACCGGTTGGTCCTACAATCGCAACCATCTGTCCGGGCGCTATCTCGCTGCTGAAATCATGAATTACTATTTTATCCGGTTTATAACCGAATTTCACATGTTCGAAGCTGACAGAACCTTCTATTTGATTCAAGCGGACTGGATTTTCAATGGCCACCTCTTCCTCTTCCTCATCCAGAAATTCAAACACTCTTTCCGCAGCCGCAGCCATGGACTGGAGCATATTTGAAACCTGGGCCACCTGAGTAATAGGCTGGGTGAAATTTTTGACATACTGGATAAATGCCTGAATATCCCCTACTTCAATCGCACCCTTCACCGCCAGCAGACTTCCGCTCACAGCCACCGCCACATATCCCAGATTTCCTACAAACATCATAATAGGATGCATCATGCCGGAAAAAAACTGGGACTTCCATGCCGACTGGTAAAGAGCCTCATTATTTTCATTAAACTCCTTTAATGCCTGCTCCTCCCTATTGAATGCTTTAACAATATTATGCCCTCCATAAACCTCTTCCACCTGGCCGTTAACTTTTCCAAGATAATTTTGCTGTGCCACAAAATATTTCTGGGAAAACTTTACCACCATTCCAATCAGCATGCCGGATATGGGAAGGATAACCAATGCAATCAATGTCATTACCGGGCTGATGCTAAGCATCATAATCAAGATTCCCACAATCGTGGTTACCGAAGTAATCAGCTGGGTAATACTCTGGTTTAAACTCTGTCCCAAGGTATCCACATCGTTGGTAATCCGGGAAAGCACCTCGCCTACCGTTCTGGATTCAAAATATTCAAAAGGCATCTTGTTTATTTTTTTTGAAATTTCATTACGGAAGCGGTAACAAAGCTTCTGGGAAATTCCTGTCATAATTAAGCCTTGTATAAAGGAAAGACAAGCGCTCAGCATATATACGCACAACAGAATCAGAAGTATCCGTCCTATCCGTCCAAAATCAATTCCTCCCGTTCCTGCCACCTTCGCCATCAGGCCATTAAACAGCTCCGTAGTCGCTTTGCTTAAGATTTTAGGGCCGATAATATTAAACGCAGTGCCTCCTACGGCAAAAAACATAACTGCGGTCAATCCGTACTTATAGGAGCCCATGTAACGCAGCAGCCTTCTTGTAGTGCCTTTAAAATTCTTCGCCTTTTCCCCGGGCATCATATGGCCGCCCGGTCCGTGCATTCTCCGTTTTGGTCTTGTATTCTCACCGCTCATTATGCCCTGCCTCCTTTCAATTCCTTTTCCGAAAGCTGAGAACGGGCAATTTCCTGATATGCCCCACAGGATGCCAGCAGTTCTTCATGTCTCCCGATACCTGCAATTTTTCCTTCATCCAAAACAATAATCTTATCCGCATGAAGAATCGTACTGATTCTCTGTGCTACAATAATCACTGTAGCATCTCTTAATTTTTCATTCAAAGCCTTTCTGAGCACCACATCCGTCTTATAATCCAAAGCGGAAAAACTATCGTCAAACAAGCATATTTTCGGGTGCTTTGCAATCGCTCTGGCAATAGAAAGCCTTTGCTTTTGTCCGCCGGAAACATTTGTCCCTCCTTGAGCGATTTCGCTTTCAAATTTTTTCGGCTTGCTTTCAATAAACTCCATGGCTTGGGCAATTTCCGCCGCCTCCTTCATATCCCCATCCGTAATATGGCTGCCGCCGAATTTGATATTGGACTCGATATCGCCGGAAAAAAGCACACCTTTCTGAGGCACATACCCTAACATATCATGCAGCTTATGCTGGGATAAATCCCTGATATCAATGTTGTCTACTGTAATTCTTCCCTCCGTCACATCATAAAAACGGGGAATAAGACGGATTAGCGTTGATTTTCCGCATCCGGTACTTCCGATAACC
>DNJW01000276.1:2819-6726 GCA_003488965.1 Lachnospiraceae bacterium
TCCGGTACTTCCGATAACCGCCGTGGTTTCTCCAGGGTTTGCCGTAAAATCAATTCCTTCCAAAGCATTTTCATCCGCCCCCGGATACCGGAAGGAGACATTTTCAAAACGGACTATCCCTTTCACGTTTTCCAGACATTTGTCCATGGTTGCCTCTTTATCGCGGATGGCTGTCTCCATATGCAGCACTTCCTCAATACGTTCCGCCGCCACGCCCGCACGGGGAAGCATAATGGAAATCATGGTAATCATAAGGAATGCCATAACAATCTGCATAGTATAGGTAATGAATGCAAGCATATCCCCCACCTGAAGGTTTCCCGCATCTATCCCCATTGCCCCAAACCAGACAATCATAACCGTAACACCGTTCATAATCATCATCATAACCGGCATCATAAATGTCATAACCCGGTTTGTGAAAAGCTGAGTCTTCATCAGCTCCTTATTTGCCTTATCAAACCTCTCCTCTTCATATTTTTCCCTGCTGAACGCACGGATTACCGGTATCCCCGTCAAAATCTCCCTGGATACCAGATTCAGCTTATCCACCAGCGTCTGCATAATCTTAAATTTCGGCATAGCTACCGCCATCAGCGTCAGCACAAGAAGCATAATGGAACAGACCGCAACTACAATAATCCAGCCCATACCTGTTCTCGTATTAACTACCTTTATTACTCCCCCAATCCCTACAATAGGCGCATACAATACCATACGTAGAAGCATTACCGATACCATCTGTATCTGCTGGATATCGTTAGTGCTCCGGGTAATCAGAGAAGCCGTGGAAAACTTATCCATCTCCGTATCGGAAAAGGAAACTACCTTATGAAAAACCCGTTCCCTCAAATTCCTGCCAATCCGTGCGGATGTACGGGCTGACAAAAGCCCTGCCAAAATAGATGCTGCCATCATAAAAACAGACAAAGCCAGCATCATACCGCCCTTCCTCAGCAGATATCCGGTCTGTACAGAAGCGGTATTTATTCCCAGCGCTTCATATTCCGCCCTTACTCCGGCTATTGCCATCTGGGATATCATGGAATCGCTCATATCGCCGTAATCGGAAAGAGCTTCTTTAAAATCCGCATCCTTCCATGAACCGGAACCGGACATGGCAAGCATGGCCATGGGAACCTCCATGCTTTCGTTCAGCTTGCTTAAGATTTCTTCATCCTCCTGCACCAGTTCATAGGAACCGTCTTCCCTTTGCCTATAGGAATCCATAAGCAATGTTTTCGTTTCCTCCATGTAAACGGAAAGGGTTTCCATTGTCTCCTTCCTCATACGTTCCGGCACTGCATTTTCAATTCCGCCCTGCCCGATGCCCACATCCACAATATCCGCCGTAAACTGAGGCAATGCAAGATCACAATACGCCTGAAGCACCAGCAGCGCAATAATCGCCGCAACCGCCGCCTTTGATTCTTTTAAATACTTTAATATCTTAAACATTTTCCGTCCCTGCCTCCTCTGCCATACTCATGCCTGTCATGCAGCTGCCATTTACGATAATTTAGGATTCCATGTATCAATATCATACATGAAACCCCTCATCATAAAACGGTACCTCTATTCCTATATCCGTTATTGCTCATTGATATAATAACATATATCCTACTCTGACTTTCCTCCTATTGCAATTAAAAATATATAAAAAAAAGATAAAATGGAAATGATTAGAAAATATTACGTGATATGCTTTAATATCTTGTCAATATCCGCTTTTCTCCCCAGTACCATAATATGCTCATCCTCCCGCATCACATAATTGGCTCCCGGCAGCAAATCCAGTCTTCCGTCCTTTTTCATTCCCAGCACATTCACATGATATTTCGCACGGATATCCACTTCCCCTATCGACTTTCCTTCCCAGCTTCGCATAATGGGAATTTCATAAATAGAATATTCTTCCGTCAGTTCAATATAATCAAACACGTGGTTTGCGCTTACCCTGACTGCCAGCTTCTCCGCAATATCCCTGTCAGGATAAATCACCTCGTCGGCACCGTTA
Source organism: Lachnospiraceae bacterium (assembly GCA_003488965.1). Taxonomy (GTDB): domain Bacteria; phylum Bacillota; class Clostridia; order Lachnospirales; family Lachnospiraceae; genus Kineothrix. Next base: position 4,837 of record DNJW01000276.1, read on the forward strand.
CGCAGCAGAAACTTGGCATGAATATCCCTGTTTGCTTTGCTGATTACATATTTTGCCCCCATCTCCTTAATCAGGCAGGTAATTTCAAGGCTGCTTTGAAAATTCGTCCCAATACAGACAAAACAAATATCAAAGTTTCCGATTCCCAGGCTTCTTAATACCTCTTCGTTGGTACAGTCGCCGATTTTTGCACTTGTTACAATAGGGAGTAAATCTTCCAGCATTTCTTCCTTTTCATCCACTACCATAATTTCATTGTCCAGCTTTGCCAGATTTGTACAAAGATGATGCCCGAATTTTCCCATTCCGATTATTAAAATTGATTTCATTTCTACCTTTCTCCTCCCTGATTATCTTATGTCTCATCCTATCATAATTTTTTCCGCCGGAAGCTGTACCGGTGCCACCTTTTTTCGTTCCGTAAAGGAAAGGGCAAAAGTCATGCTTCCGATTCTCCCGCAATACATAAGCAAAATTACAAGAATCCTTGAAACAGCATTCAATTGTCTGGTAATTCCTGACGACATGCCTACCGTACCTATGGCGGAAAATACTTCCAAAAGCACGTCCTCCATAGGCAGGGTCTGGATAGCACATACTATAATGGCTGCCGTCACTGCCAGAAGTAGATTAATGGTTACGACAATACTGGCTTTCCGTATTTCTTCTTCCTCCAGACGCCTTCCGAATATGTTGCTCCCATGGCTGTTTCGCAGATTTGCCCAGACAAAAATAAGCATCACCGCAAATGTGGTAGTTTTAATCCCTCCCGCCGTTGAACCCGGACTGCCTCCGATAAACATCAGCACCACCGTCACAAGCTTGCTGCTGGCACTCATTCCGCCTACGTCAATGGTATTAAAGCCTGCCGTCCTTGCAGTCACGGAAGCAAACAAGGACGTTAAAAATCTTTCCCCCGCCCCCATATCCGCCATCAAATTATCTTTTTCGAAAAGATAAATAAGCAGCGCGCCTCCGAAAATAAGCCCTGCTGTCACCGAAAGGACAATCTTAGTATGAAGCCGGTACTCCTTCATATGCAGCTTTTTTTTCAGCAAATCATCCCATACAAGGAAGCCGATACCCCCTATGATAATCAGCAGCATTATCGTTATATTTACCAAAAAATCGCCGGAATAAGATACTAAGGATGAATACTCCTCCTGTTTTCCCATAAGGTCAAAACCGGCATTGCAAAAAGCCGATATGGAATGAAAGATTCCGTTGCAGATTCCCTCTATCCATCCCATTTGGGGCACAAAGCGGAAAGACAAAAACACCGCCCCAATCCCCTCCACTATAAAAGTACCGATTGTTATTTTTTTCACCAGACGGACAACCCCTCCGATTTGAAGGGTATTCATACTCTCCTGAAGAATCCCCCTCTCCTTCAGTCCGATATTTTTTTTCATCAGCACTGCCACAAATACGCCTACGGTCATAAAACCAAGGCCTCCTATCTGTATCAATGACAAGAGAACTATTTTCCCGAAAACCGACCAGCCGCTATAAGTATCTACCACCACAAGCCCCGTAACACAAGTTGCGCTGGTTGCCGTAAAAAGAGCCGTCAGCGGGTCGGCCGCCTTTTCTCCCGCCGACGATACCGGAAGCATCAGAAGCAAAGTACCCATTAAAATAATTCCCAAAAAACCTGCCGCAATCGTCTGCGTCGCCGTTAATTTACTGTGCCATTTTCTTTTTAACATATTCTGCACTGCTTTCCTGTTTCCATAAAATTTTTTTGTTGTTTCCTTCCTTATTCTACCATAGGTTCGGTATTTTCACCAGAGGGTTAATGAGAAGCTGTGTTGTTGGCTGGCAGTCCGCGCAGACAGAGAACCTATTTCTACGTACGCCCCGCTCCCGCTTCACAAAAAACGCAGCAGA
>DNJW01000045.1:0-1820 GCA_003488965.1 Lachnospiraceae bacterium
CGTAAACATAGGCATGCGGAATGTGATATCAATGACAGTTCCTTCTTCCTTTTCCATTATATTACCGATTAATACTGACAGAAAAGAATTTCTATAATTCACCTTTGGAACAATCCTGAAATCAAAAGGCTGAACCTGCCCCATAAACTCAGCGTTTGTTGAGAGTACAGCTTTTCTGGAATCCGTTACTGATTTCAATATGATATAGATATCTTCAGGAGTTTTTTCTGAAATGATCCGTTCTTCTGAGTGTGGTAATAGATGTATCATTTAAGTCCTCCGGGTAACAGTAGTTCTTTGCCCTTACTTATGATATGGTTCCCCGCTGATAATACGGTATCCCCTATAAATCTGCTCCGCCAAGATAACACGTACCAGCTGATGTGGAAATGTCATATCGGAAAAACTGATTTTTTCATCCGCCCGCCGGGACACACTGTCATGCAGCCCCAAAGAACCGCCGATTACAAACTGAACATGGCTGCATCCGTAAGTCGCCAGTTTTTCCAGTTTTTTGGCAAAGGCGACAGAATCCAGCTTTTTTCCTTGTATCTCAAGGGTAATCACATGGGCATCCTCCTTGATATGTCTTAAAATGCGGAGAGCTTCCTTTTCCTTAATCCGTTCTTCCAGCATCTCCCCTGCCTTGTCAGGGGTTTTTTCATCTTCTACTTCTATTACTTCAAAGCGGCAGTATTTTCCCAGCCGTTTTTCATATTCCGCCAAAGCGTCCCGATAAAATTTTTCCTTTATCTTTCCTGCTGCAATAACGGTTATTCTCATACTCCCCCCCATGATTACGCTCTGCGGAATCACAAATCATTTACGGTTCCTGTGTCTGCTGCTCATATATTACCGCATAATAATCATCCACAAAAGCATCCAGAAATCCTTCATCCAGATTCAAAAACTGATGAGATATCATCCTTTTCATTTTATCCGTCCGTTTAAAATATTTCATTTCTTCTTCCGGGTCTTCTTCAAGAAAAAGACCGTCGTCCACTGTCTGTACGGTCATATTCTGCCTGCACCAGTTTTTAATCTCGCTTGTCAGACTATTTTCCGACTCCGCTTTCTGCTCCAGCGCTTTGGAAGATTTGACCGCAAGAATCCCCATTACAAAAAACAACAGAAATAAAGCCCCGGTCACAGCACAGACCATATATTTATTTGCCATGGCCGCCGGAAGCCTGATGACATCCGCCAATATGAAAGCAATTACAATCAGCCCGATTCCCCCGGCAATGATAAGCATGTAGCCGGAGGAACGGTTTTCCTCCGCCCGCTTCGCACTGCTTTGGTACACGCTCCTATAGGCTGGGCTTTCCTTCCTCGTATCTGACGCGGTTTCCTGCCGATTTGCGGCTTCTTCTCCCTCCGCACGGATTTTACAGCTTCCGTCCGTTTCACCGCTTCCGCTCACTGCGTCCCTATCGCCCGTACCGATTTCCTCTTCCGGCAAAGACCGGCGGGCAGCATCTGCCCAAACCGCTTCTTTGGCCGCTTCCGCCTCCTGCTGCAAAAAAATCCTCACTGCCATGGAAGCCTTCTGCCGCTCTTCCTCTCCCACATACAGCTCAAATACTTCTTCCTTTTCATCCTCTGTTATACTGACTGTTTCCAGGCCGCTGTATTCAAGAAATTTTTTCAGCCGCTCCATCTGCTCTCTTTCCCCGAATATAAGCGGTTTCCTTTTTGTCTCCTCTAGAGAATCCACTAATTCTGCACCGCAATCGGCACAGATTTTTATCCCTTCCACATATTCGTTTTTGCACTTCGGACACCAAGGCATCTTTATCTCCATTTCTGCGCTGCTTTTT
>DNJW01000045.1:2183-5240 GCA_003488965.1 Lachnospiraceae bacterium
GAAAATTTTAATTTTCAATCTTATCCCTTCCGGACTGTTTACTTGGCTGCAGATATCAGGCCATCCACACCATTATTCTTATTTGTTTTTTCCTCTATCCACTGATAATTGTCCGGATTGGTCAATTGGACGATTACCGGATATTTGCCCTTGCTGTCTTTTTTGCCCATAGGCTGCCATACTCCGTCCTTGGCAGTACCGCTCCATTCCTTGACATTGCCGTCGTTGTAATAATCGGTAATATATATCTCCCCGTGATAAAGGCCGTTCTTAAAATTTCCGATAAAATTACGGTTATATCCTACATTGGCTTCCAGATTATCATCAATGAAATCATAATGCTCTGCACCATCCCCATTAGGCAGGTCGTTTGCCCATGTACCGGAGTATTGATGCTGTAGATAAATACTGTCTTTCGCTTTGGCATTCTGGTCATATACATAAAATTTTATCCACATCCCGCTGCCGCTTCTGACACCATCTTTCCATTCACCATAATAATACTGGTTATCCGCATACATTGCAAGCCCCTTTCCGTTAGGCCGTTTATTTCCGTCGGTATCTCCGTAATAATAATATTTTGTCGTCCCGCTCAGTTTTTCGGAAGCCGCCCGGTATCTGGGCAGATACGCCAAATCCTCCACTGCCGCCATATTTCCTGCCTCCCAGTATCCCTTCATTTCGGACATTTGTCTGGGCAAGTCAATTTCCACAGCTGAAAGATTTTCCCCTGCTTCCTTCTGCCATTTTGCCGTGGTTTTCTGTTCCTGGCCGGAACTTTGTTTTCCGGCTTCTTCTTCTATAATCGTCTGGTCGGAAGATGTTTCCGTCTGTTTTACCACTACCGCAGGCTCTTCTTCTGCTTCCGGTTCCACCGGTTTTTCTGCCTGCTCTGGCGTTTCCTGGTTTTCCGGGCTTTCCGTTTTCTCCGGTTCTTCCTCCGTTATCTCTTCTTCCTTTTCTATCTCCTGAGCCGTCACACTCTGCTCCTGGGACGTATTGGCATATTCCAGAATATCCTCCTGCAGCATGCTGCCCGTATCCTGACTGTTTCTTTTATTCAGGGCATGAATGATTACGCTGATACCGCAGATAATCAAAATCAAAATAACCGCAATCCCCAACGTAAGCAGCTTCGCCCTATTGTTATCATCTTTCATATTATACCTCATTCTGGAGCTCAAGCTTATTTTTTACACTACTCCTCATTTTCTATATTCTTTGTTATTATCCACAATAGTCAAGGCATGCCCTTCCGTCCGTTACGCTCTTCACATAACCCGACGCTTCCACATGGGCAGGATGGGTCTGATAGGCTTTCAATGCCTCCTCCGATTCAAAAACGGAAATTAGTCCTATATCCTTATTGCTGGAAGCCAGCCCTTCAGTTTCTACCTTTAAGGATACCACACCCCCAACCTTGTCCTTTACGGCTTCCAGTTTTTCCTTAATTGCTGCAGCCGCCTCTTTTCTCTCTTCCTGATTTAATTCTTCCTTTAAATTCCATAACACAATATGATGTACCATTTATCCGTCCTCCATGCTTTTCCTACAGCCCTGTCCAGGCCTTTGATTTTTTTCTTCTTTTTATCTGATGCTATTATACCATGCTTATTTTTAATTTGAAGATGGAAATTTCATAATTGTTTCTTAAGATTCGGGCAGTAAAAGGTCTGTCCGGCAACACCGTCTGGCAGATTGCACAAAAAATACCTTTGCATCCTGCGACACAAAGGTATATTTTAGCTGCATTTACTTATTTCTTAAATATTCGTCAATCCCTTTCGCCCCGGCTTTTCCTGCTCCCATGGCAAGGATAACCGTTGCCGCTCCAGTAACGGCATCGCCGCCGGCATAAACCCCTTCCTTGGTTGTCTTGCCGAATTCCTCGTCCGCAACAATGCATTTCCACTTATTTGTTTCCAGACCGTTTGTGGTAGAAGAAATCAAGGGATTAGGGGAAGTTCCGAGAGACATAATTACGGTATCCGCCTCAATCACAAATTCCGAACCCGGTTTTGCTACCGGTCTTCTTCTTCCTGATTCATCCGGCTCTCCCAATTCCATTCTGATACATTTCATTCCGCATACCCATCCGTTTTCGTCGGAAAGGATTTCGACCGGATTGGTCAAAAGGTCGAAAATAATCCCTTCCTCCTTCGCATGGTGTACCTCTTCCACCCTTGCCGGAAGTTCTTCCTCGCTCCTTCTGTATACGATATGCACCTCTGCCCCCAGACGCAATGCAGTTCTTGCCGCATCCATCGCCACATTGCCGCCGCCTACTACCGCTACTTTTTTCCCTCTCATAATAGGGGTAGACGACTCTTCATCAAATGCCTTCATCAGATTGCTTCTTGTCAGGTATTCATTGGCGGAAAATACACCGTTGGCCTGTTCGCCGGGGATTCCCATGAATTTGGGAAGCCCTGCACCCGAACCGATAAATACTGCATCAAAGCCTTCCTCTTCCATCAGCTCGTCAATTGTCACCGACTTGCCCACTACTACATTTGTTTCTATATTGACGCCTAAAGACTTTACGTTTTCAATTTCCTTGGCAACCACATCCTCTTTGGGCAGACGGAATTCCGGGATACCGTATACCAGTACACCGCCCGCCTCATGAAGGGCTTCGAAAATGGTTACCTCATAGCCCATCTTTGCCAAGTCCCCTGCACAAGTAAGCCCTGCGGGACCGGAACCGATTACTGCCACTTTTTTTCCGTTTTTCTCTTTTGCACCCGCAGGTTTGATTCCTTTTTCCCTTGCCCAGTCCGCCACAAAACGTTCCAGCTTTCCGATGGAAACCGGTTCTCCCTTAATACCGCGGATACATTTTCCTTCGCACTGGCTTTCCTGGGGGCACACGCGCCCGCAGACAGCGGGAAGGGCACTGGCTTCGCTAATCACATGATAAGCCGCCTCAATATCCCCGTCCTTTACCTTTTCAATAAAGCCCGGAATATTAATCGCTACCGGACAGCCTTTTACACATTGAGCATTTTTACAGTTAATGCATCTTCCTGCTTCTTCCATCGCTTCTTCTTTATTATA
>DNJW01000373.1 GCA_003488965.1 Lachnospiraceae bacterium
AGGGCTTTTGACACCCGAACCCTATAAGGCTAAAAAGGCTATTCCTTTTCCGTATAGCGAAAAAGAATAGCCTTTTCTATTTTAGAAGTCATTGCATCCAGTATTTTCTTTCCTTACAGCCTCTTTAAAAGTTCTTCTCTCTGTTCCTCATATCCTGGTTTTCCAAGAAGAGCAAACATATTCTTCTTATAACTCTCCACGCCAGGCTGGTTAAAAGGATTTACACCAAGCAAGTATCCGCTGACACCGCAGGCAAACTCAAAGAAATAAAACAGCTCGCCCAGATAAAACTCATTCACTTCAGGCACATGTACCATAAAATTAGGTACATTTCCATCCGTATGTGCCAGAATCGTGCCATTCATAGCACTCTTATTAACAAAATCAACAGTCTTTCCTGCCAGATAATTCAGTCCGTCCAAATCTACCGGCTCTGTCCCTAATATGATTTCTTCCCTGCTTGTCTCAATATCAATAACCGTTTCAAACATAATTCTTGCCCCATCCTGAATAAACTGTCCCATGGAGTGCAAATCTGTAGTAAGGTCCACGCTTGCCGGGAAGATACCCTTTTGGTCTTTGCCTTCACTTTCCCCATAAAGCTGCTTCCACCATTCCGATACATAATGAACGCCCGGCTCATAATTTGCAAGAATTTCTACGGATTTTCCTTTTCTAAGCAGAATATTCCGCAATGCCGCATACTGCAGCGCATCGTTTTCTTCAAAAGAAGCCTCCAGCGCGCGTTTTCTTCCGCTGGCTGCACCTTCCATCAGTTTATCAATATCCGCACCGCTGACTGCAATAGGCAGCAGCCCTACTGCCGTTAATACAGAAAACCGTCCGCCTACATCATCCGGAACAACAAAAGACTCATACCCTTCTTCCGTTGCCAGATTCTTAAGGGAACCCCTCGCCTTATCCGTTGTTGCGTAAATTCTTTTTGCTGTTTCTTCTTTTCCGTATTTCTTCTCCATCATTTCTTTAAATACACGGAAAGCAATCGCCGGTTCTGTTGTAGTACCGGATTTACTAATCATATTAATTGAGAAATCCCTTTCTCCTATCACATCCATAAGATGTTTAATATAAGTGGAACTGATGGAGTTTCCCACAAAATAAATCTCCGGTGTTTTTCTTACCGACTTGTCCACCACATTATAAAAACTATGCCTTAAAAATTCAATCGCTGCTCTCGCCCCAAGATAGGAACCGCCGATTCCAATGACAAGAAGAACCTCTGAATCACTCTGAATCTTTGCTGCCGCCTTTTTAATTCTGGCAAATTCTTCTTTGTCATAATCCACCGGCAAATCAATCCATCCTAAAAAGTCATTGCCTGCCCCTGTCCTGGAAACTAACACCTCTTTTGCATCTAAGGCAAGTTTCTTCATGAATTCTACTTCATGCCCGCTAATAAATGATGAAGCCTTGGAATAATCAAACGTTACTTTGTTGCTCATTTCTCTCGCTCCTTTGCCTTTCCGGCATCCGGTTCCCTGCCAAATGGCAAATTCCCGGATCTTATGCCGGATTAATAATTAAAAAGATAAATACATATGATACTATACCCAGTGTAGCAAAGTTATATTTCTTTTTCAAGGAAAATATTGACAGCCGACGATTCAAACCAAAAACTCTCTTAAAAGCTCTTCCAGCTCCTGCGCCTCCTGGCGGGAAAAAACGGCTATTTTTTCCTCTTTGTTTTCTTCCTTTTCAGAATTCTGCTTTTCCTGCTCTGAAGACTGTTCAGATGCCATTACCTTGGCCGTTGTTCCTCTTTCCGCAGAAAGCCCGATTTCTTCTCTCAGCGACCGCTTTTTATCCTTCTCATTCATGCCCTCTGCAGCTGCCTTCTTTTTCTTTTTATGTACTTTTGTTTTGGCTACATTTAATGATTCACCTGTTAATTCCCGCCAGTCAATATCGGACTGCTTTAGTTGGTTTGCCAAATGGTTTTCCAGATAATCGATAAGATTTATTTTCAGGCGTTCTTTTTTTCCGGCAATATCTACCAGTCCTGATATGGAAAAGTATACATATAATCCGAGAAAACTGACAAGATAATAAGGAAGTATCTTTCCTACCGTTTCTCCCTGGGTAATCTCATAACAGGCACCCGCACCTGCTGTGGCTACCGACAGCAAAATAAACTGCCCTGCCAGATGATGCAGTCCTGTCATGGATATCCCCAAAAAACTTATTTTTGATATGGACTTGTCCACAAAGACCGAAATATTGGCGACCTCCCCGCTAATCTGATAACAGTTTATAAATTTCAGTTTACACTGTTTCAGAAATTTATTTTTAGCGGCGGACATATTATCTGTTTCTTTTACTAGCTTCCTATATATCACACCGATTGTAATCTGGCATATTATGCTTAATAACAAAAAAATTAAAAAGGTAATGCTTAAAGCCCTGCGCTCCATAAATACGGAATAGATATCCATGCCCATATACTCACCTCCCGTTCCTGATTTTAATATTATAAACAAAACCTTCTTATATCTCAATATTTTAGGGAGTGTAAAGCATTTTCAAATTTCGACAAATTAAATGATGCTACTGGTAAAACCGTATAAATTCTGTTATAATATTTTTGCTTCTGTCCAGATATATCA
>DNJW01000019.1:0-403 GCA_003488965.1 Lachnospiraceae bacterium
AGCTGCACAATGACAAGTGCAGAACCACCGTGTTTCGCAATTGCCTATGTTGTATTTCCGTTTCTGCTGCACCTCCTTGTTTTGAGCATTGAATTAACCCGATAAATAGAGGGTTATTTGCAAAACCGCAGTTGGCATCTTCTCCATACAAATAATCAGAATCATATAAGAAGGTGCTTTCCTATTTCTTTTATTCTTTTTTCCTGCAAAAACTTTACCCTGGCGGACGGTAGCTCCTGCTTGACCAATCATTGATTTTATAATATGCTTAGAAATACAAAGCATATATGGATATCAGATTATGCAACGGATGCAAAAAAGCACATAAGATAAGGGGGCAGTAGATTGAAAAATAAGCCTGACAGCTGATTTTTCAATCGGCAATTTGAGTCAGAGCCTCAAA
>DNJW01000019.1:719-2244 GCA_003488965.1 Lachnospiraceae bacterium
TCAGAGCCTCAAATATGCCTTGATGGCAGACGCAAGTTTGAGATTTGCATCGCCCCGTTGTGCAAACGCTCTGGAATGGAGATTGATATGACAGCTGAGATAATAATTTCGTCAGTTATAATGCTGATTAGTACGGCACCAATAATCATTATAGGTATTGTCCAGTATAGAAGCAAAGAGCCGGTTGGTTTTTGGTCGGGAAAAGAGCCGCCCCAAAAAGAGCAGATTACAGATGTGAAAGCTTATAACCGGAAGCATGGTCTTATGTGGATGCTGCTGGGAACAGGACTGATTCTTTGTTTCCTATGCGGGCTTCCTTTTGGAGGAGACATTGCAGGATATTTGTGCATGATTGAAGTGATAGGCGGCATATTGGGGATGATTGCTTATCATGAAAAGCTGGATCGTATGTATCGTAAAAAGGAAGGAGGAAAATAATGGGATTTTGGATTTTTTTGACAATATGCAATCTTATGATACCAATACTGATGATTGTCATAGGAAAGGTGTTTATAAATCACCCGCCCAAAAAAGTCAATGGAATTTATGGCTACCGGACTTCCCGTTCGATGAAAAATCAAGATACATGGAATTTTGCCCATTTATACTGCGGAAAATTATGGTGGAAAATTGGATGGATTATGCTTCCTTTGTCAGTAATCGGCATGCTTCCTGCAATTGGAAAGAATGATAATATGGCAGGCGGATGGGGCGCGGCAGTGATAACAGCAGAATGTATCGCAATGCTTATGACGATTTTTTTTGTAGAAAGAGCCTTGGCAAAGAAATTTGATATAGGGAGAAATAGGTAAAAGGGAGGAAATAATAAGATGTTGCCTACAAGAGAGAAGGCGGAAGAACTTCTGGCAGAAGCGGAAAAATGCAATCCGGGTGCATGGGGGAATCACAGCCGCGTGGCCGCCCGCTGTGCGGAAAGGATTGCACAGGCATGCGGTGATTTGGATGGAAACAAGGCCTATGTATTAGGCTTGCTGCATGATATCGGACGGAAGTTTGGCGTAAGGCATCTGGGACATGTATCTGACGGCTATTCCTATATGATGTCTTTGGGGTATGACGAAGCCGCAAAGGTATGCCTGACGCATTCCTTTCCTATGCAAAGTATTGATGAATATATAGGAAATTTTGATACTACCGGGGAAGAACTGGCAATGATTCAGGATAACCTGAAGGCCGTTGTTATGGATGAGTACGACCGGCTGATTCAGCTGTGCGATGCCATTGCGGGTGCAGAGGGTGTGCTGGATATTGAAGAGCGGATGAACGATATAAAACGGCGGTACGGCTCCTATCCTCAGGAAAAATGGGATAATAATTTGAGGCTGAAAAAGTATTTTGAAGAAAAAATGGGGAAGGATGTTTATACTGTGGTGGAAAAGATTGAAAATTAGAAATTTTCAATCCCAAGTTTGTGTCTGCATGGCATCCACAAACTTGACATGCACAAAAAACTGCGCAGAAATGGAGTTAAGATTGAAAATTAGAAATTTTCAATCCCAAGTTT
>DNJW01000019.1:2545-4669 GCA_003488965.1 Lachnospiraceae bacterium
TCAATCCCAAGTTTGTGTCTGCGCTGCATCCACAAACTTGAAATGCGCGATAAAGCAGCGCGGAAATGAGGAAAAAATGATATCGCAAAAAAGAACAGCGCTTTTGGCAGTTGTCCTTTTAGGGATGCTTTGTCTTGGGGGATGCGGAAAGCAGGAGAGCGGACAGATTACTTCTATAGAGCAGCTTAACAATCCTGCGTATACGATTGGCGTGCCGGAAGGCGGGGCAGGCATGTACATGGCGGAAAAATATCTGCCGGAGGCAAAGCGCAAGACATTTTCCGGCAATAGTTCGGGATATCTTGCCATTTCCCAGGGGAAACTGGACGGGTTTGTTTATGACCGGGTGATGATGGAGTTTGCCATTGCCAGCGGGCTTGAGGATGTGAAGCTTTTAGACGAAAACCTGGGAGAAAGTATGGATGTGGCTGTGGGAATATCGCCCAAAAGCCAGATTGACAATTTAAAGGATAAGGTGAACCAGTTTCTGGCGGAAGCAAGGGCAGAGGGAACACTGGATGATATGTATGACCGCTGGGTAAGCAGGGCAGAGGGAACCATGCCGGAAATCCCCGCACCCCAGACGCCGGACTGCAAGCTTAGAGTGGGAACCACAGGGACTGTCCAGCCTTTCAGCTATTATGAAGGAACCACCCTTACCGGATATGATGTGGAACTGATTTACCGCTTTGGAGCATGGTTAAATGCGGAAGTGGAAATTAAGATTTACGACTATGACGGAATCATTGCGGCAGCCCAGGCAGGCGATATTGACTGTATCATGGCAAATTTAAATGCCACTGAAGAAAGGCGGAAGCATATTGAGTTTTCCGACTGCGTCTATCCGTCGGAAACTGCCGTTATGGTAAGAGCAGATAAAGGAGACGGCGCAGGGAAAAAATACGAGACGCTTTCCGATTTCGAGGGAGCAAGATTTGCCGCATTAAGCGGAGGAGTCTATGATAAGCTTTTGCAGGAAGTGATTGCGGATGCGGAAGATTTCTCCTATTATAATTCTGTCCCCGATATCATTGCTGCCCTTAAGGCTGACCGTGTGGATGCAGGAGTGCTGGATGAGCCGCTGGCACAGCTTGCGGTGGCGAAGAATGAAGGACTGGAAATTTTCCGGGAACCTGTCATCCGGGATCAATACGGATATGCCTTCCCGAAAGGAAGCTCCTTGCGGGAGCAGTTTAATACAATGATTGTGAAGTTTAAAGAGGACGGAACGATTGCGTCCTTAAAGGAAAAATGGCTGGGAGCGGATGAGAGCGTAAAGGTGTTAACGGAACAGGACTGGCCGGGCGATGCGGGAACCATCCGGTATTATTATGACGGCACCCATGAGCCTATGACATATCTTGGAAGCAGCGGCGAGCCTCTGGGGCTTGAGATAGACTTGGTGCTTCTGATTGCCCGTGAACTGGATATGAAGGTAGAGATGACAACCTGTGAATTTGCTTCGCTGATTGCCGCCCTTGAAAGCGGGAAGGCAGATGTGGTCAGCGGAAGCATGTCTATCACAGAAGAAAGGGCAAGACGGGTGGATTTTGCAGACACCCACTATGATTCGGCCATGGTTCTTCTGGTGCGTGACTTAGACGGTGCAGCAGAAAAGAAAGGCTTCTGGGCAGGATTGCAGGACAGCTTCCGGAGTACCTTTGTGGTGGAAGGACGGTGGCGGCTGATTTTGCAGGGACTTGGCGTCACTATACTGATTTCTGTCTTTTCGGGAGTTTTCGGCTTATGCCTTGGCTTTGGAATATGTATGCTGCGGCGGACCGGTTATAAGCCGATTCAGCTGATTGGGGCGGTTTTTGTCCGTGTGATTCAGGGAACACCCATTGTGGTCTTTCTGATGATTTTGTATTATGGTGTTTTCGGTTCGATAGATATTTCCGAAATTCTGGTTGCGGTCATTGGATTTTCCATCAACTTTGCTGCCTATTCATCAGAGATGATGCGGACTGGAATAGAAACAGTGGATAAAGGACAGAGCGAGGCAGCCCTTGCCATGGGCTATACGAAAGGCCAGACATTTTTTAAAATTATATTTCCCCAGGCGGCCAGAAATTTTATTCCTGTGCTGAAGGGCGAATTTATTTCCATGGTAAAAATGACTTC
>DNJW01000019.1:4950-5529 GCA_003488965.1 Lachnospiraceae bacterium
TATTTCCATGGTAAAAATGACTTCTGTGGTAGGATACATTGCTGTACAAGATCTGACCAAAGTATCTGATATTATCCGTTCACGCACCATGGAGGCATTCTTCCCTCTGATAGTGACGGCGGTGATTTACTTTGCCATTGCCAATGTAATGACGGCAGCCTTGTCCTTTGCAGAGAGAAAAGTTGCGCCGAAACGGAGTAAACGCAGCGTAAAGGGGGTGCGCATGTAATGGCAGACAGGTATGAGGATAAAAACGTTTGTGCCGGCGGCAGCATGAATACAAGCATGATATCTATCCGGCATCTGTGCAAGGAGTATCCCAATGTAACACCTTTAAAGGATGTCAGCGTGGAAATCAAAAAAGGGGAGGTGATTTCCATTATAGGGCCTTCGGGCACCGGGAAATCAACCCTGCTGCGCTGCATCAATCTTTTGGAGACGCCCACAAAAGGCGAGATTACGGTAGACGGCGTGGTAACCACGGATAAGAAATGTAAAGTGAATCTGGTGAGGCAGAAGATGGGTATGGTATTCCAGTCCTTTAACCTGTTTGCCCACAAGACCATTATAGAAAATATC
>DNJW01000019.1:5851-6009 GCA_003488965.1 Lachnospiraceae bacterium
AGAAAATATCATGATGGGGCAGGTTGACCTCCTTGGCAGGAGCCGTCAGGAAGCCTATGACAGAGGGATGGAACTGCTGCGCACCATAGGGCTGGCAGACAAGGCTCTTGCCTATCCGGATGAACTTTCGGGAGGACAGAAGCAGCGTGCTGCTATTG
>DNJW01000369.1:0-483 GCA_003488965.1 Lachnospiraceae bacterium
TATTTTAATAGACTGCACTTGCTGGTGGATGCGGCTGTTATTGCTCTTTCCTATTCGCTGGCATGGATGATAAAGTTTGCAACACCGCTGTCAGATACCGAACCGGGCGTAACTGCGTTGTCTGTTGAGACATATTTCAGTGCGCTTTATTTTATTGTACCCGGTTATGTTTTGCTATATTATTTTTTTAACATGTACACACCGAAGAGGACTACCAGAAGAAAGTACGAAATTGCCGGGATTATCAAAGCGAATACGGTTGGGACGATGCTGTTTATGGTAGTTTTGTATTCGTTTAAGATAGTGCATTTTTCCCGTCTGCTGGTAGGGCTTTTTTATATCATTAATATTATACTGGCAACTGTTTCAAAAACAATGATAAGGAACAGCCTGCAATATTTTCGTAAAAAAGGGTATAATTTAAAGTACGTACTTTTAGTTGGCTATTCCCGGGCGGCGGAAGAATATATTACCAGAATCAAT
>DNJW01000369.1:776-3003 GCA_003488965.1 Lachnospiraceae bacterium
GAAGAATATATTACCAGAATCAATGCTAATCCTCAATGGGGATATGTGGTAAGGGGAATTTTGGATGACAGGATACCTAGAGGTACCATGTATAAGGGCGTGAAAGTGCTGGGAAGGATTGAAAACCTTCTTTATATCCTGCCGGAGAATAAACTGGATGAGATTGCCGTTACTTTGGCGCTGGAAGATTATAACCGTTTGGAGCGTATTGTGGATTTATGCGAGAAATCGGGAGTTCATACAAAGTTTATTCCAGACTATAACAGTTTTGTGCCGAGCAGGCCGTACACAGAGGATTTAATGGGGCTTCCGGTAATCAATATCCGGTATGTGCCGTTAACGAATACGCTGAACTGGATTGCAAAGAGAGCGGTTGATGTGGTAGGTTCGCTCTTCGGGCTTATTCTTTCTTCTCCGATTATGCTGCTGGCGGCGATTTTAATAAAAGTGTCGAGCCCGGGTCCGATTATTTTTAAGCAGGAAAGAGTAGGGCTTCATAATAAGCCGTTTTATATGTACAAGTTCCGCACTATGGAGCTGCAGAAACCATCCCAGGAAAAGAAGGCGTGGACAGTAAAAGATGATCCCCGGGTAACAAAAGTGGGAAAGATTTTACGGAAAACAAGCATGGACGAGCTTCCGCAGTTTTTCAATATTCTGGCAGGAGAAATGAGCTTGGTGGGACCAAGGCCTGAGAGACCTTTATTTGTGGAGAAGTTTAAAGAGGAAGTGCCGCGTTATATGGTTAAGCATCAGGTACGCCCCGGACTTACCGGCTGGGCGCAGATTAACGGTTACAGAGGAGATACCTCCATACGCAAACGGATTGAATATGACATATTTTATATAGAAAACTGGACGATGGGCCTTGATTTTAAAATCATGTTTCTGACCATTTTTAAGGGGTTTATTAATAAGAATGCATATTAATTTTTAGTGTGTAGAAAATGGCAAAAAGATAAGGGAGAATGAAAATGGCTGAGAATTCGAAAAAGAAAAAAAAGGGAGACACAAAGTCATCGAAAAGCGGACAGAGCAAGAAAATGACTGCCCGGGAAAGAGAAAAGAAAAAAAGAGGAAAAATTATTCTTTTTATTGTAGAAATTTTTATCCTTTTGATTATGGTTGCTGTACTTTATGCTGTACTTAAGGTGGAAAAGGTCGGCAAAGTGGATTTGAATGAGGAGAAGCTTGTCATCAACGAAGAGGTAAAAGAGAGGGCAGAAACCACAAAGATGAAGGGGTACCGTAATATTGCATTGTTTGGCGTGGACTCCACCACAGGTGCGCTGGCGAAAAATACAAGAAGCGATACCATTATGATTGCATCGATTAATCTGGATACCGGCGACTGCAAGCTTGTTTCCGTATACCGGGATACCTATCTGAATTTAAGCAATGACACTTATAATAAATGTAATGCGGCTTATATGAAGGGCGGGCCGGAAATGGCAATCAATATGCTGAATATGAATCTGGATATGAATATTACAGATTTTATCACTGTAGGCTTTGCAGGGCTGGCGGATACTATTGATGCTCTGGGCGGTGTTATGATTGATGTGGACGAAGCGGAAATTAATCATTTGAACAGCTATCAGTTTACTATGGCGGAGGATTTAAAGCGTCCTTACAAGGAAGTGACGAGCACGGGATATCAGCAGCTTACAGGCCTTCAGGCAACAGCGTACTGCCGTATCCGTTACACTGCCGGAGACGATTTTAAGCGTACGGAACGGCAGCGGGAAGTGCTGATGGCAATGGCCGATAAGGCGAAGACGGCATCCGTATCTACTTTGAACCAGATTGCCAGTGATGTGTTTAATGAAATCTATACATCTTTGGATTTAACGGAAATCGTAGAACTTTTGGGAAATGTAAGTGATTATAATATTGTAGGCCAAGCAGGATTCCCTTACGAGGATTACCGTACAACAGGAACAATCGGTTCTAAGGGAAGCTGCGTTATTCCGGTGGACTTGAAGGACAGCGTGGAATGGCTGCATAAATTCTTGTTTGATGAAGACTATACGGCATCTTCCGAGGTGCAGTCTTATAGCGATAAGATTAAGAGTGATACCAGTCCTTACTTGAAATAAGAAGTGAGAAATGATGTAAGATATGATGCGGATAAAGGAACCGATTGAGGTTCCTTTATTCCTGCAAACAAAGAACTGTTCTGGGTTTGTGCCGCGCCGGGAAGCGGCATGGAGGTTAGCGTGAAAAG
>DNJW01000230.1 GCA_003488965.1 Lachnospiraceae bacterium
TATATTTTTATATAATAGGAAATTAGATAAAGCGCAGGAATAGGGAGAATTATGGAAGAAAACAGGGAACAGATAACGGAGCTTATATCGGATACGGCAAACGGGGAATTATATCAGATTGTTATAAGCAATCCGAGGCAAAAGGGTAAAATTGCGAAGGTAAAGATACGGCCTGTGATGTTAAAAGGATGCCTTTTGTTTCAGGAGACGGCATATGCAGGAACCCAGGTCTTTCATAAAAATTTTGATAAAGATGCTTTGGCAGAGCGGATTGCGGAATATATGGCTGAAGATTTCAGGCAGTGTGAAATAGAAACAGCAAGAGAACGGGCAACGGTTTTAGTCAGTAAAAAAGGCAAAATAAACATTAAGAGAAAAAGGGTTTGCGGAGAAAAGAAGGTAGATTTATCCCATAACCGGACAAAATCTTATATTCTGGAGGAAGGGACGCCGGTGCCTTTTTTAATTGATTTGGGTGTTCAGACAGAGGATGGGAAAATTATTAAAGCAAAATATGATAAATTTAAACAGATTAACCGTTTTCTGGAATTTATTGAGGATATTCTGCCAACACTTCCTAAAGGAAGGAAGCTGCAGATTATTGATTTTGGATGCGGCAAATCCTATCTCACATTTGCCGTTTATTATTATTTAAATAGGATACAGGGACTGGATGTAGAAATCGTAGGGCTGGATCTGAAAGAGGATGTCATCCGGCGGTGTAATGAACTTGCCCAAAAATACGGGTATGAAGGGCTGTATTTTTTACAAGGCGATATCAGTACTTATGAAGGCAGGCGGAATATGCCGGGAGAGAGGAAGCAGGATAAGAAATATGAGGCAGGGACAGAATATATAGGCAAAGTGGATATGGTAATTACTCTTCATGCTTGTGATACCGCTACGGATTATGCTTTGGCAAAAGCTGTAAAATGGGGAGCGGAAGCAATTTTGTCCGTACCGTGCTGCCAGCATGAAGTAAATAAGCAGATTGACTGCAGGGAGCTGATGCCGGTATTAAAATATGGACTGTTAAAAGAGAGAATGTCTGCATTGATTACCGATGGGATCCGTGCTAATTTATTAGAGGAAAACGGATATGATGTGCAGATACTGGAATTCATTGATATGGAGCATACACCGAAAAACATATTAATCCGCGGCATAAAAAAGAGGGAATGGAACGGTAAAAAAAAGCCGGGAATAAAAGAAATGACGGATTTCCTCGGAATAGAGACAACTTTGCAGAGACTGGTGTGATAAAGGAAAGAATATATGAGAAAAACAATAATAAAGTGCTGTTATCTTCTGGCGGTGTTTATAGTATCATTATTTGTGGTCAGCACAGTGGTAAATCAGGGGAATACAGATATGACAATGGAAATGGGGCCTGCAACTTTTCCGGTAGTGCATATGTATGTGGGGGGAATGGAAGTAAATAGTTTGTATGGATATAAAAACGCTATGGAATGCTGCTATCAGCGGGAAAGCATTACCCCTTTGGGAGAGGGGCGCAAGGTCAGTATCCAGGTGGAGAAATACGGGCAGACCATAGAAAATATGGCATTTGAGGTCAGGAGTATTGACGGCGAAAGACTGGTGGAAAATACGGAAATTACGGTGTATGAAGAGAAGGACGACACTATCAGCGCCCAGTTCAATGTGAAGGATTTAATTGATGCGGATACAGAATACATGCTGGTGGTGCTGCTGGAAAATGAATGGGGGCAGACAATACGCTATTATACCAGGATTATTCAGACGGAAGATTATTTTGTGAAAGAAAAACTGGATTATGTCATGGATTTTCACCGCCGTACCTTTGACAAAGAGGCGGCAAAGGAACTGACAAAATATTTGGAGTCCAACGCGGAAGGGGACAATACGACCTTCAGTAAAGTGACAATCCATAGCAGCTTTCATCAGGTTACATGGGGAGATTTGGAAGTTGAAAAGCTGACAGAACCTGCGGTAACAATTAAGGAGATAGCCTCTCAAACAGGTTCCATAGAACTGGAATATGTTGTTTCTTTGCGGAACGGAGGGGAAGAGGATTTATATAATGTAAAAGAATTTTATAGAATCCGATATACGCCGGACCGTATTTATCTGTTGGATTTTGAACGCGTAATGAGACATATTTTTAATGAAGAAGGGGAAGTGTTTGCCAACAATAAGATTGAACTTGGAATTATGGGGCAGGATGATATCCAGATGGAGGAAAGCGACGGGGGCAATGTGCTGGCTTTTACGGACGGGAAAAGAGTTTTTTCTTATAATGTGGCGGATAATAAGCTGTCCACGCTGTTTAGTTTTTATGAAGGCGATTATAGGGATGAGCGTGCCTGCAGGCAGAAGCATGGAGTGAAAATACTGAATGTGGATGAGGCGGGCAATGTCCAGTTTATTGTATATGGATATATGAACAGGGGAAGACATGAGGGGGAAACCGGAATTCTGGTGTATTATTTTAACGGGTTGCTGAATACGGTGGAAGAGCTGCTGTATGTACCGGGCAACAGCTCTTATGAGATACTTCATGCGGAACTGGAAGAACTGGCATATATCAGCAAGTCCGAAATATTTTTCTTTATGCATGACGGTGCCGTATATGCCGCAGATTTAACGGACAGAACCTGTGAGGTAATGGTATCCGGCCTGAGAGAAGAGAGCTACAAGGTATCGGACAGCAACAGAATGATAGTGTGGCAGACCGGAGAGGAATTGTACAGCTGTGAAAGTCTGGTGCTGATGAATTTAAATACGAAAGAAAAGAAGGAAATTGAAGCGGGAAACGGAGAATATATTGCTCCGCTGGGATTTATGGGCGAGGATTTAATTTATGGGGTAGCACGTACGAGGGATATGATAAGGGACAATACAGGGAATATTATCTTTCCGATGTATCGTGTCCGTATACAGAATGAGAACGGCGAAGTGCTGAAAACTTACGAAGAGCCGGGAATTTATGTAACAGGAAGCATCATTCAGGATAACCAGATAAATCTGACCCGCTTAAGGAAAGAGGAAGAAAGCGGAAATTATACGGAAATTGAAGACGACCAGATTGTAAATACTAAGATCGTGCCGGAAGGAAGCAATACAATAGAGACGGTGGCTATTGATGTTTATGAAAAGGTGGTTCAGATAGCGGTAAAAAGCACTATTGATGGAAAAACGGTGAAAAGACTGACACCGAAGGAAGTGCTGTTTGAGGGCGGAAGAGAAATTGCTTTGCAAAAAAAAGAGATAGAGTCTGCCAAGTATTATGTTTACGGGAAAAACGGAGTGGAAGGAATTTTCAGCGATGAAGGCAATGCAATTAATATGGCGTACGACTTGTCCGGAACAGTGGTCAATGAGAAAGGCGCTTATGTATGGAACCGAGGAAACAGGAGCTTAAAGAACCAGATTATGGCGATTAAGGGAGCATCCATAACAGAGGAAAAGAACAGCCTTGCCATTTGTCTCGATACAATGCTTCAATATGAAGGCATTATGAGAAATACAGAATATATGCTGAATAGGGGAGAAACGATTGTAGATATTCTGGATGAAAATCTGGAAGGGGCAAGAGTTCTTGATTTGACCGGGTGCAGCCTGGATGCCATCTTATATTATATCAACAAAGATATTCCTGTGCTGGCTTCCCTAAATGACGGAAATGCAGTGCTGATTATAGGATTTAATGAACTGAATATAGTCCTTATGGATCCCCTGACAGGTGGAACGCCTTACAAAAAAGGGATGAATGATTCAGTCCAAATGTTTGCGGAGAACGGGAACAGGTTTATCACATATATAAAAGACTAGTGTCTTGTCTCCGTATTTGCTAATTGAAAAAGCCGGAAATATGCGGTATGCAACCGATAGTTGCGGAAATTCAAACCAGAATTGGTGGTGGGGAAGGATGTCATTTCTTATAATGAAAAAATAATGATAAAGATTTTGGCGCCTGAATCTTCGCAGGAAAAGGAGAAGTGACATGAATATTGAAATAGCAAACAGATTGGTGAATTTGAGGAAAAGCAATCATTTATCCCAGGAAGCGCTTGCTGAAAAGCTGGGAATCAGCAGGCAGGCG
>DNJW01000293.1 GCA_003488965.1 Lachnospiraceae bacterium
TATCGGCAGATTTCCTAATTTATTTACCCTCATCTTTTCCGCCTCACAATATATACCGTCGCTGCCAGCCCGCATATTATCCGAAAAATTCCTTCGTTTCTCCATAAATTTCTCCACCACTCCCGCCATAGCAATGGACTCTTCCGTTGTCAGATAATACGCCATCTTATCATTCCCGTCTATTTTAGCTACAAAATCCGCAATCTCATAACGCAGCCCGTCCCCTAAAAACTTGGGAGAATACCGCTCAATCCGGTTCGGATCCTCAAACCTGACTTCAAAAGATTTGGTCAGCCACCATGGGGATTCTGCCAGAATATAGCCTTTAGTTCCTGCAATTACCAGCTGACCCTCCGACTTGACGCCGATACCGGTCTTCGATAGGGCAAGTCCGTCCTTATACCGGAAGTATATCTTGGTATACAAATCCACCCCGTTTTCCGCCCGGATACTGTTAAATTCCACATCTTCATACTGGCATCCCAGCAGCTTGAAGATAGGAAGCAGGGTATAGCTGCCAAATTCCAAAAACGCTCCCCCATACTCTTTATCTGTCATTTCACGCACCGCCGGATTCGTAATTCTGGAAAAACATGCCTCCACATCCCTGATTTCCCCGATAATGCCGTTTTTGGCTATATTCATCATCTGGTTAAATCCCGGACAGTATGCGGTCTTAATTCCCTCCATCAGCACCACATCTTTTTCCTTTGCCAGACGGTACAGCTCCTCCGTTTCCTTCACGGAAAAAGCCAGAGGTTTTTCGCATAATACATGCTTCCCCATTTCCAATGCTGCCTTTGCATAGGAATAATGCACCTGATGGGGCGTGGCGATATAAATGGTATCCACCCGTTGAAGAAATTCCTCAAATTCCTTGTAATAAAATTCCAGTTCATATTTTTCCCCAAAGCTTCTGGCGCTTTCCTCGTTAGGATTATATACCGCACGCACATTAATCCCGCTGACATACTTGGCTTCTGCCAAAAAACGGGGAGCAATGCGCCCCGAACCCACAATTCCCAGCTGTAAGATAGGCCTTTTTCCCTCCCTCAGTTTGGTGGAAGAAATATTCGGCGTCCTATCCAGATACACCACACTGCAATATTGCTTCAGGTAATCAAAACAGCCGGTCCAGTCCGAGCCGATAGCAAAAATATCCACACCCATTTTTTGGATGTCCTCCTGCTTCTGCTCCTCATGGTCCTCGATAATAATCTCATCGGCAAATCCTGTACTCTTCACATTATCAATCCGGGTCAAAAGCGGGTCAATCACATTCAGCTTCCCCCGCAGCAAATCATAATGTTCTGTCGTAATCCCGACGATAAGATAATCGCCCAGCGCCTTCGCCCTCTGCAATAAGTTATAATGGCCTTCGTGAAACAAATCAAAGGTTCCATAAGTAATTACTTTTTTCATCCGTATCTCTCACCCTCTTTCCACATAATTCGTAATCACAGCATCTACCCCCAGCTTCCTCATCCGTTCCATATCCTCTTGCCTGTTTACCGTCCATACATGTACCCGGATTCCTTTTTCCCTGCATTCCTTGAGCATATCCGGATATTCGATATTTTTCATGGAAGGATGCAGTGCATATGCCCCATGTTTTCTGGCATATTCCGGCATGTCCAAAATACCGTTGGAATAAAGAAATGCTATTTTTGCCCTAGGAACCAGTTCTTTTATCTTTCTCATGGAATAATGGTTAAAGGAAGAATAAATCACTCTGTCTGCAATCCCCTTCTCCTCCGCCAATCTCAATACCTTCTCTTCCAACCCCTCATAAAATACCGCTCCGTTTTTTAATTCCAGATTTACCGTCATATCCGTATCCCTGATAAAATCATACACTTCCTCCAACGTGGGAACGGTTGCCCTTCCATATGCAGGAAATTCTTGATTCACATTCAGCTTCCTTATTTCATCCAGCGTATAATCCTTCACCCACCCGGTGCCGTCGCTCACCCGGTCCACCGTCTCGTCATGGATGACCACCGGTATCCCGTCTTTCGTCAGCTGCACATCCAGTTCTATCCCATCGGCTCCTAGGCGATATGCCAGTTCAAAGGCCGGCATGGTATTTTCAGGCGCATGGCCGCTGGCTCCCCTATGGGCCCATATCTTTAACTTTCTCTCTTTTCTCCGCTGTCCGGCAATTTTCTTATACAAGCCCATCCTTTCCTCATTACGGGCAAAAGAAACCTCCCTATCTTCCCCGGCTCCGAAACGTATCAGCTTCAGTTTCTGCCTTTCCAGATCAACCACCAGGCTGTCCCACAAATCCTGAGTCACCGTTCCCGCTTCCCTTTCATAAACGATGGCTCCCTCTGGTTTTTTATCCAAAAAATATTCCAGCTTGGCACAGCCCACAGAAATAACGGGAAAGCTACATTCTTCGAATACATAGTCCCCATGGGTATGTCCATAAAAAAAACCGATAATCCGGTATTCCCCCAAGGCATTGCATTCTTCCAGTATGTCCAGCAGTTCTTCCCCGTTCCGTATCAGAAAACTCCAGTAATCCAGTTTTGCCAAAGGCCCATCATGGGAAAAAATCAAAAAACCGGTTCCCGCAGGCGCACTGTACAATGTCTCTTTCAGCCAGACAAGCTGCTGCTCCGTATATCCATAACGCACCGGAGCCTTATCTTCAAAGGAAGACAAAAAAATCATCCTTACGGGATACCCTTCCATATCCACGTAATAATCCATCCCCTCCCCCGGTATTTTGTACAATGTCTTCATTTCTTCCTTGCCGAATTCCCCACGGTTGCGGAAATAATTACTGTCATGATTTCCCAGGGTTATATAAAGGGGGATTTTGCACCTTTCCAAATCCCCCATTATTTTCCTTACATATTTCCCTGTCATTTCCTTGGATACCATACCGTCCGTAAGGTCGCCCAGATGGATAATTCCATGGTATCCCGCCAAGGCGGCAACCTTTTGAATATTGGAAGCCGTATCCTCCCAAGTGCCGTTTACAGTATAATGAGTATCCGCCAAAAGGCACAGCTTTAAGGAATCAGATGATGCGGCAGCACAGACAGATGCAGCCGTCTTTGCTATTTCTTCTTTAAAATAAGGCTTTTCCTCATATTCCGGTTCTTCATGATAAAATTCCACCAGTCCCGAAGCCCTTGCAGTATCCTCCGGTCCCAAGTCCCCGTTATCTCTCCTGCGTACGCAGACCCTGAAATAGCATTCTTCCCCGAATACGTAATCTCCGTCCTGATATGTCTCCGGTGTGAGATTTCGGGTATAAGTACTCCAGTTTTCTTCCTTTGCATAGCTATAGGTATAGATGTATTCCTGATTTCTCTCCATAGAAAAAACAGCCACTGCAAACAGATATTCCTCTCTCCGCAAATGCAGTCTGCTTCCCTTTGCTGCATGATAAAAACATTCCGTTGCCATATGCTTGGGGGAATCAGGTACCAATGTCCCGTCCAGAAGGGCTGTCCGGTATCCTATTTTTAATTCCAAATATTCCATAGATGCAGTTTCCTTATA
>DNJW01000306.1:0-232 GCA_003488965.1 Lachnospiraceae bacterium
GTTATTTTCCGACAATTCTTAAGTGGTGTAGATATTTTTTATGGTAAATGGCTTTTAGAAACAGCCCCAATCAACCGTTTTTATATCTTGCAAATCCCCCCATGATGTGTTAAGATAATATCACTTCAAGAAGATCTAATTTTCTGGACGGCACCGGGCCAGGCTGTCAGCAGTCCCCGGGCCATGTAAGCAACGGCTTCCGTAAAGGGCCGGAATCCGGGCGTTTTGCCTG
>DNJW01000306.1:491-3083 GCA_003488965.1 Lachnospiraceae bacterium
CGGAATCCGGGCGTTTTGCCTGAAAGTATCCATTTATCAAAGAAGACAGGCAGGCGCAGGAGGAGGGGGAGGTATCTCTTATTGCAGTCTGCCACCAGAAAGGGGGCTGCGGTATGAGCCAGAACGACAGAAAAATTGAAAGCAGGGAAAAAAAAGAAGGTTCGGGCTAATGGGACGTGCCGCTGGATTTCAGGAGCCGCATCCGGGAAGGGGAGACCTTTGGGAAATACATTCCTGATTTCGAGTATTACCTGGTTCCGCTGAGGGATTACAGCAATGAGGAACTGATGGGGAAGCCGGATGAAATATCCTTTGTAATGATGATCAACAAGCTCCAGACAGCGGAGGATATCAGGAATTTTCGCCATCTTCCCCGGGAAAGAATTGAGGCCATCCTGAAAGACACGCCAGGGTACCTGATGGATACTATTGCGGATATATTGAAGGCCTTCCTGCTAAAGATGAATGTACCGATACCGGAAGTGGAAAATCTGACTGACAAGGTGAGGGAAAAGAAGATGGACGAATTGTTTGCAGACATGGAGAAAATGGACATACAGGCGGAACGACAGAACACGGCCAATGAAAGGGAACGTGCGGATAAGGCGGAAGAGCGGGCAGACAGGGCGGAAAAACGTGCGGACAAGGCAGAAGAGCGGGCAGGCCAGGAGGCAGAAAATGCCATAAAGTCCATCATAGAGGTCTGCCAGGAATTGGAGGCATCAAAGGAGGCGGCCATACGGAAGCTGATGGAGAAAAAGAGCCTGCCTTATAAAGAGGCACTGGTTAAAACGGAACTTTACTGGAAAGAATGAAATCTTTTCCGGCGGCAGCTTTCTGGAATGCGGAGCAAAGGCTAAAGAATGTGTTCATGAGTATAAAACTGCCGGCGGGCAGGAACGGGATTACAACAGATGAGAGGAAGATATTGCGATGAGATTTGCGGTTATTTCGGATATACACGGAAATTTACCGGCGCTGGATGCTGTCGCGGAGGATGCGAAGAAGAACCATACCGACGGTTTTCTCTTTGCGGGGGATTACTGCCTCGGCAATCTTTATCCGGACGGCTGTATTGCAAGGATGCGGGAGCTTGCGGAGCAGTATGCCTTTTATGCCGTCCGGGGAAACCAGGAGGCGTATTTTGAGAGGATGCCCGAAGATGAGTCTGCCCGGACGGATGGGAATGGTCAGATCATTTACTGGTGCCATAGAAATATCGTTCCCGAAAATCTGGAGTATATCTTAGGGCTTCCAAATCGTCTGTGCTTTCAATGTAATAGCCGTTCTGTCTATATGGCACATTCCTCCGACGATTTTATAGAGGACAGCGAACATCGCAAATGGAGTCCGTCAAAGCTGCTGAAAAGGTACGGAGATTCGTTTGTGGCACCGGAAGAGTTAAAAAGGGATATTGAGGACTATTTTCATACGGACAGACAGTTCCGGGAGAGGCTTGCCGAATTGTCGGAGGGAATCCATATCTTCGGCCATTCGCATATCCAGTGGAATTATATGTCCGAGGATGGCAAAAAAGTACTCATCAATCCGGGTGCCTGCGGTCTGCCTGTGGATTGCGTGAAAGAGGGCATACCATATACAATGATTGAGATTACGGATTCGGGCAGGGTGATTGTGGAAGAAAAAAGGGTTCCCTTCGATATGGACGGGTACCTTGCATTGTTCCGGGAAAGCGTTCAATACCGGGAAGTTCCTGTCTGGAGTCGTTTGATTATGAAACAGCTGGAAACCCGAAGGGAATATATATCACTCTTTTTGCAGTATCTGGAAGAATATGCCGGGAAAATGGGGGAAGCGCGCCGTCCGTTTCCGCTTCCGTTGTGGGAAAAGGGATTTGGACTCTGGTACTGGGCTATATTTGGGGAAGATTCTGTTCTGGAAAATTGAGGGAAAATGAAACGCCAAAATATACAGGTTAAACTTGTAAAGTTACAAAAATGTTACATTTTCTTTTTTCCTATTTTATGGCATAATGGGGTCATGATAAGCCGAATACAGCCAGAAAGAAGCCATTATGTCAAAAAAATCATCCCGCCTTGAGGTACTGCAAGATGTTTTTGCAGAAAATAATATAACAAAAGATACCATAGAATGGAATGACGCACTGATACAGAACATCAAAAAGAATGCCGATGCTGTGAAGGATTACCGTCACCCTTCCTATTGTAAAGCAGCCGCTGGGCGACATTATTATGATTGTATTCTAAGTTTAACCTGTAGAATCTAAAATTTTCTATTGACATTTTTGCTTTGATTGCATATACTGTAAGTGGGGGGATCTTATGATTTCTAAAATTGTGTGCTGTGACCGTATAAATCAGCAACCATAAAAAGAAGGTACGGGTTCAAATTGTTTCCGCTACCCAGTATGCGGCAAATAAAAGGCTGGGGTTTAAATTAATACCCTACTTTAAAGTAGGGTATTTTTTTAGTGCGCCCGGCGGCGCACGTTTCTAAAGAGTGAGAGTCACAAATCCGCCCGACAGTAGGAAGGATACAGCCGAACACCAAGGGTGTCCACCGTGAGGGGAATCTGAAGGAAGGTGTAGGCAAATCTCTGGTCTGACGAAC
>DNJW01000428.1:0-3087 GCA_003488965.1 Lachnospiraceae bacterium
TAAGAGATTAAAATCTCTGGTTCTATCGAACCTAGCGTCTGCTGCGTTTTTTGTGAAGCGAAAGCGGGGCGTACGTAGAAATGTTTTCTCTGGCTGTGCGGACGACAAGCAATCCGTGGACAGCAACATTACGTTCCATCCCATCTTTACTTTATAACTTTAATATGATAAAATACATTCATGTTCATCTGTATCTGCAGGCATTTCATGCAGAAAAGTATCGGAGGTTTTAAACATGAACAAAAAAATAAGAACAGATGCTGTAGACCATCTCTTTGACGCTATTCTCAGCCTGAAAAATAAAGAAGAATGCTATATTCTTTTTGAAGATTTATGCACTGTCAACGAGCTGATATCCCTATCCCAGAGATTCGAGGTGGCCACTATGCTGCGGAACCGCAAAACCTATCTGGAAATAGCGGAAAAAACCGGTGCTTCCACCGCCACCATCAGCCGTGTCAACCGTTCCTTAAATTACGGAAATGACGGCTACGAAATGGTATTCGCCCGGATGGAAAACAAACAGACAGAATAGGCGGCGGTGTCTGCTTTTTAGAGTAATTTTCTATTATAAACAACGGACTGCACTTATATTAACACAAGAACCGGAACAGCAATGCTCCGGTTCTGTTTTTTACCTTATATCCTATTAACTTTTCATTTTCTTGCTTCTATTCCGAAATTTCCTCTATCATCCTGGTTTCCCCTAAATTCATGTTGCACTGTCCCTGGAAAATAGCGTTTTCATCTACTATTAAGCTCCGTGTCTGGATATTGCCTCTGATGCTTCCTGTAGAAGCTACCTCTGTCCTCCCGCCGGAAGTCAAGTCGCCTTCCACAACACCGGCAACCATGATATCGGCACCCTTTATGTTTCCTACCACTTTCCCGGTAGCACCGATAACCAGTGCGCCTTCGCTGCTTACGTCTCCTTTGACTTTCCCGTCAATGCGGACTGCTTCTTCAGAAGTAATGGTTCCTTCCACAATCATATCTGCACCGATGATACTTCCTATCTTTGCATTAACATTCGCTGTTTTCTTACTCCCCAACATAGTATCCTCCTAACCGTTAATTTCAATCATTTCCATCGGGTCTATATATGTATCGTCTTTACTGATGCTGTAACCTAAATCTGTGTTATCCTCTCCGACTACATATAATATAGCCCCTCTTGTCACTTCGCTGCCTGCTTTCACTACTGCATTACCGTTATTGCGGTAAATAGAAATATAACCGTTTCCATGGTCTATGCTAACAACATTCCCATAGTCCACATCCACGTCCACAGATAAAACTGTTCCTGTACCGGAAGCTATTACGTTAATCCCTTCCGAAGCGGCGAATATCACTTCTTTTCTGTCCTCATGGGCACGCATTCCCTGCGCGTCATCTTCATCGCCTGCATTCTCTTCC
Organism: Lachnospiraceae bacterium; assembly: GCA_003488965.1. GTDB lineage: Bacteria > Bacillota > Clostridia > Lachnospirales > Lachnospiraceae > Kineothrix. Next base: position 1,417 of record DNJW01000428.1, read on the forward strand.
GTTTTAAGCTGTGCAGTCCCGCTCAAAGGAAACCCTTTCGGCATATGTTCCTCCTCTTCCTGAGCTGCCATCGCCTCCTCCACCTCCGCATGTTGATTCACGGTATCATTCAAGATATTTATCTGTCTTGCCATCTCCTCCTTTTCCGCTTCCATTCCTTCTGCCTCTGTCTCCAGCCGCCCGATTTCTTCCTGCAGCTTGACAATCTGCTCCGCCTGCGCCTTAAACCTCTCCATTGAGTCCGATAAAGTAATTACACTGTAGACCACATAGCAGACAGCACACACCAGAAGAAGGAAGCTTCCTGCCATTACTGTTCCTGCCAGCCCGGCATTGATATGAAATTCTTTTCTCTTATTCTTTGCCGAGTCGGAGATTATCATTACTGTATAACTTTTCTTACTCTTTCGCGTTTTCAGCTTCATAAAATAAGTCACCTCCAGTAAACTCTTAATATTTTACCACAAGTGACTTACCAAATACAACTTTATTCAAAAACTTTTTTAACAATTTGTTCCAAAACTATTTCAATTTTATTACAAACAAGCATTTTATACGTCAAGCTTCATGTCTCCTTCTTCTATCCAATGCCTTTTCCGCATAAATTCCGAAATCAGAAATGCCAAAACACCAGGAAGAACAAAATGCATCAAAACAATCTGGAACAGCGCCATTCCGGAAGACATGCCGGCCTCTGCCATTGTCTGATAGGCATTAATCTGGCCAACCAGCCCCGCTGTTCCCATACCGGAACCGGTGGGATTATTTACCATTTTAAACACCATTGTAGAAACCGGTCCAAGCACAGCACTTGTCAGAATCGCCGGAAGCCAGATTACCGGCTTCTTTACGATATTGCCAATCTGGAGCATGCTTGTTCCCAGTCCCTGCGCCAATAAACCGTTTACTTTATTCTCCCTGAAAGACGCAACCGCAAAACCAACCATATTTGCACAGCATCCAACAGTTGCCGCCCCTGCTGCAATCCCGTTCAGTCCCAGGATAATCCCCAGCGCCGCCGAACTGATGGGAAGCGTCAGTATAATTCCCATCAGCACGGATACGATAATTCCCATCAGGAACGGAGCCTGTACGGTTCCCCAGTTAATAATAGAGCCCAGCCACGCCATAAATGCTGAAATAGGCGGCCCCAGCACCAGCCCTACACAAGACCCCGCCACAATACATACAAAAGGAGTTACCAGAATATCCACTTTTGTTTTTCCTGATACCAGACGCCCTGCGTAAATCCCTATTACAGCCGCGATAAATGCCCCCAGCGGTTCTCCCGGGCCGGCAAAGCACATAACGCCGTCCGTCAGTACCGTACCTTCTATTATTTTTCCGGCAAACGCTCCCGCCATGCCTGTCGTGGCCGCCGAAAGCATAACCAGCGGACTGGCTTTCAGCCTCACTGCCACCCCGCAGCCGATTCCTGCTCCCGTCAAAGCAGCGGCAACCTTTCCCATCATAAATAAATATGTTCCGGCCGCCCCCGGCACCAGATTTCCAATCTGCTGAATAATCGTGCCAATGATAAGCGTTGCAAACAGCCCTGAAGCCATCCCGCTTAATCCGTCAATAAAAATTTCATTCAGCAGCTTTTTCAATTTTTTCATATTTCTCTCCATTTCTGCGCGGCTTTTCGCGCATATCAAGTTTGTGGATGCC
>DNJW01000428.1:3381-3535 GCA_003488965.1 Lachnospiraceae bacterium
CGCAGACACAAACTTGGGATTGAAAATTATCAATTTTCAATCTTCTCCCGTCCCTCTTCCGTAAATTTTACGTTCCTATTTTAGCACTTGCACAGGCGTTTGTCTCCTTTTGTATTGTATAAAATTAAAAACAATTGCGAAACTCTGATTTTCC
>DNJW01000324.1:0-2164 GCA_003488965.1 Lachnospiraceae bacterium
ATGGATTGACAGCATTACGGCTGTTATTTTTATTATCGATTACATACTACGTCTGGTGACAGCGGATTATAAAGTTGGAAAAAAGAAATGGTCTTTTATAATATATCCATTTACTCCTATGGCTTTAATTGATTTGGCGGCAATTCTGCCTTCTGTTTTTGGAATGGCCAATGGGTTCCGTTTGTTGAAAATACTTCGTCTGCCACGGACTCTGCGGGTATTCCGGGTATTTAAGCTGCTTAGGTATTCCAGAAGCTTTGCCAGAATAAACATGGTTTTCCGTAAACAGAAAGAAGCTTTGACAGCAGTCTGTATACTGGTAATATCTTATGTGTTGGTTATTGCACTGATTATTTTCAGCGTGGAACCAGAATCTTTTACTACTTTTTTTGATGCTTTATATTGGGCAGTTGTGTCGCTTACCACGGTCGGATATGGTGATTTATATCCTGTAACAGTGACAGGCCGGGTTGTTACAATTGTTTCATCCTTATTTGGAATCGCTGTAATTGCGTTGCCATCTGGTATTATTACAGCAGGTTACATGGAAGAATTAAAGGCGCCACAGGAAGTCTGGGATGCCTATTATCCGGATGGAACCTATGCCGGCAGGGATTTAATCAAAGGGCAGCATATACCGGAAGAGTACAGGCATGCGGTTGCAGAAATTTTTGTTATGCATAAAGATGGCTCCATTCTGCTTATGCAGAGAGATTATGGCAAGCAGCATTATCCGGGGTTCTGGGAAAGCGGAGCAGGTGGTTCTGTACTGAAAGGTGAGTCCTTTGAAGAAGGGGCACAAAGAAAATTGCTGGAAGAAACAGGAATTGCAGCAGATACATTTACCCCGAATTATACCGTTGTAACTCATAACACAATTTATAAAGGCTATGTAACAATAATTGATATGGCAAAAGACAGCATTGTTTTACAGAAAGGAGAAACGGTTGCCTATCGCTGGGTAGAAAAAGAGGAATTTTTGAAAATATTAGAATCGAATCAGTTTGTGCCTGCAAGGAGAAAAAGATTGGAAGGCTTTGTGGCTGAACTTTAAGGACTGTCGTGGAATAATTTTCAGATATGTTCTGATATAGATAATATGCTGCCGGTTATGGGATTTTATCACAACTGGCAGCATTATTTTCGAGTAAATAGCGCATATGTTTGAAATTGAATATAGCGGTGAAAGACACCGGCTTTATGGTAAGCAGAAGCGGCTTTCTGGTAGAGCCGTTTCTTTTCAGGAAGATTCCTCTGCAGCAGAGCAGTATATTTTACCAGAAGCTGGCGGTAGCCAATGGCGGCATTTAACGGCGTATATTGGTGATAGCACTCCGGGCAGACGGACACCTTTGTATTTTCAGAAGAAAGATGATGCGGCAGATGCAAAGAATTCACACGCAGCCATATGTCATCATCACAATGGGCAACTAATTCGGTATCAAAGGAACCAATCCAGTCAAAACAGTCCCGATGGAAAATTAACTGTGGCAGATAATGAAATTTGTTGGAGTCAATTTCAAGGTCAGTATGGTCTAATACATTTGTCTGCTGTGCGCTCATATCTGTATAAAGAACATTAATAGAGCGGTCGTTCTGAAAAGCAGATAATACTTCTTCAAGGCGCTTTGGAGGCATGGTATCCTGGGCGGATAAAAAAGTAAGATAATCGCCATGATATGTTTCTAAAACAGCATTTTTTCCATTGATAAACTCTCCTTCTTCCGGAATTTCCAGATAGATGATACCAGAAAGAAGACCTTCCTCCCAGCGAATTGCTTCTTTGAAGGAACTGTCCGGGTCATTGGAGTCTAAAAGGATGATTTCGATATCAGGTAATGTCTGTTCACGGACGCATTGAATGCATCGCTTCAAAATCATCAGCGGTGTTTCCCGTGTCTGGATTGCCACGCTGAAAACGGCTGCGTCCTTTTTTTCTGACATAGTAATCCCTCCCTTACTTGCGCTGCTGATTATTAATGTATGATTTACAGCTGATTTTTAAGAAAATACCAAAAATCGTTGTGAATAGTAACATTGTATCATTATAGCGCAGAAAAGGCAAATAAATCCCCTTGTAAAAACCGGGAAGAGAGATTACAATAAGAAATGTTGCAAATAAGAGACGTTACATAAGAAAGGATATAATATGTTAGAAATTAGA
>DNJW01000324.1:2436-3531 GCA_003488965.1 Lachnospiraceae bacterium
AGACATTACATAAGAGAGGATACAATATGTTAGAAATTAGAAATTTTTCCAAATCATATACAAATGGAAAAAAAGCAGTAGATAATCTGAATCTGACGGTAGAGGCAGGTGAAATCTGTGGCTTTATTGGGCACAATGGTGCAGGCAAGAGCACGACAATTCGTTCTGTGGTCGGAGTGCTTGATTTTACCGAGGGGGATATATTTATTGACGGTCATTCCGTGCGGCAGGAGCCGTTAGAATGCAAAAGCGTGACAGCATATATTCCGGATAATCCTGATTTGTATGAACATCTTACAGGAATCCAGTATCTGAATTTTATTGCAGATATTTTTGGGATTGAAGAAGCTGTGCGGACGGAAACAATTAAAAAGTATGGGGACATGTTTGAGATTACATCGGATTTAGGAAGTTTGATTTCTTCGTATTCCCATGGAATGAAGCAGAAGGTTGCCATTATTTCGGCATTGATTCACAAGCCAAAACTGCTGGTACTTGATGAGCCATTTGTCGGTCTTGATCCGAAAGCGGCTTTAACATTGAAAAATATTATGAAGGAGATGTGCCAGACAGGAAGTGCCATTTTCTTTTCGACACATGTATTGGAGGTGGCACAAAAGCTCTGTGATAAAATTGCAATCATTAAGCAGGGAGCTATTGTGGCGTTTGGAAAGATGGAGGAACTGGTGCAGGATCAGTCATTGGAAGAGGTGTTTATGGAGGTGACGGAGAATGCAAAATAAGTTTTGGAAGGTAGTAAAAATCCAGTTTTTAAATCAATCCGGATTAAACCAGCTCCGTTATGAGAATGATAAGAAGAAAAAAGGACAGGCGATAGCTGTATTTATTGGAATTACATTGCTTGCACTTATGATAATAGGGTTAAGCTTTTTGATAGGATTTGGCTGCGGCATTATGGGAATGGCAGAAATTATTCCCGGTTTTGCACTTACGATGGTATCCCTGATTACGCTGATTTTTTCTTTTGTGAAAACCAGTGGGTATCTGTTTGCCTTTCAGGATTATGATTTGCTGATGTCTCTGCCGCTTTCTGTTAAGACAATTGTGACAGGGAAATTTATATATATGTATCTG
>DNJW01000294.1 GCA_003488965.1 Lachnospiraceae bacterium
ATCACCGTGTTTCGCAATCGCCTATTTAACAAAGAACAAGAAAGGATTCGAATATCACCATGAAAATAACAGGATTACAGACAAACCATCTGACAAATCCGCTGGGATTTGATATTAAAGTGCCCCGTGTATCCTTCCGGGTGGAGGATACGGAGGCAAAAAAAGCAGAGGCGGCCAGAATTGTCGTGGCGCTGGATGAGGAATTTGACAATATTGTTTATGATACAGGAAAGTCTTCGGAAGTGAAGCTGACTGGAACGAATCTTCCCATGGAACTGAAACCGAGAACCAGATATTATTGGAAGGCTGAAGTCTGGGGAGATAACGGGGATTATGCCCAAAGCGGGGCTGCTTGGTTTGAGACGGCAAAGATGGAGGAAGCATGGGAAGGCAAATGGATTGGAAGCAGCAGGCTGAAAAACGTGCCTCCTATGTTAGTGAAGGAATTTCATACGGAAAAAAGCTATAAGAGAAGCCGGATTTATGTGACCGGGCTGGGGCTTTATGAATTGTATCTGGACGGGGAAAGGGTAGGAAACGAATATCTAACGCCGGGATGTACGGACTATAACCAGTGGATTCAGTATCAGACCTATGAAGTGGAGATAAAAAGCGGGGAGCACAGGCTGGAGGTATTTCTGGCGGACGGCTGGTATAAAGGGCGTTTCGGGCTGGACCATGCGGTCAATAATTACGGCGACAGTTATATGATGATTCTGGAACTGGTAATGCAGGATGCCCAGGGAAATACGGAAAAAATTGTTTCCGACGAAAGCTGGCAGATAGCGGCGGGAGATGTGGTGGCTTCCAATATTTATGATGGGGAGACTTATGTGGCTACTGCCAATGAGTCTGCCCGTTACGGGGCGGAGGCAGTGGAAGGACCCACGGAGCGTCTGACGGCCAGATATGGGCAGCCGGTAGTGATTAAGGAAGAGCTGGAGCCCATAGGGATTATCCATACGCCTGCCGGGGAAACGGTGCTGGATATGGGACAGAACATGGCGGGATTTCTGCGCTTTTATGTGGATGAGCCGAAGGGAACCAGGATTTATATGCAGTTTGGGGAAGTGCTGCAGGACGGGAATTTTTACAGAGACAATTTAAGGACAGCCAAGGCGGAATTTACTTATATTTCGGACGGGACCGGAAAATATGTACAGCCTCATTTTACCTATTACGGGTTCCGATATGTGAAGCTGGAAGGCTTTACCAGGGAAATTGATGTCAAGCAGTTTACCGGCTGTGTGCTGTACAGCGATTTGGAAAGAACCGGATGGATTTCCACCAGCAATGAGAAAGTAAACAAGCTGATTCAGAACGCGCTTTGGGGACAGAAATGCAATTATGTGGATATTCCTACCGACTGCCCCCAGAGGGATGAGAGAATGGGATGGACGGCGGATACCCAGGTATTTTCAGGAACCGCCTGCTTTAATATGGACAGCTATAATTTCCTGCGGAAGTTTTGCCATGACCTTTATGAAACCCAGAAGGAACTGGGACATGTAACGGCGGTGGTACCGGCATTTCATGAAAACGGGCCTACTTGCTCCGTATGGGGGGATGCGGCCACGCTGGTTCCCTGGAACTTGTATCTGTATTACGGAGATGTTTCCATTTTGGAAGAGCAGTTTGAAAGTATGCGTCAATGGGTGGATTATATCAAAGGAATCGATGAATCCACAGGCGGCAGAAGGTTTTGGGATGTAGGCTTCCATTTCGGCGATTGGCTGGCATTGGACGGAGAAGGGGATGACGGATTCAAGGGCGCTACCGAAGACGCTTATATTGCTACGGCATATTATTATAATTCTGCAAAAATCCTGTCGAAAGCGGCAAAAATACTTGGAAAGGAAGAAGAGGAGGCTGTTTACGGCAAGCTGGCTAAGGAGATTAAGGCAGCGCTGCAGAAGGAATATTTTACACCGGGCGGGCGTCTGGCACTGACGACCCAGACGGCTTATGCGGTAGCCCTTTCCATGGATTTTGCGCCGGAGGGCAGCAAAGAGCGCATAGCGGAGTTTTTAAAAGAAAAACTGAAGGTGAACAAGGGCTATTTAAAGACCGGCTTTGTAGGAACTTATTTATTGAATAAAGCACTGTCCGATTACGGCAACAACGAAATGGCTTACAAGCTGCTTTTAAACGAGGAATGCCCCAGCTGGCTGTATGCGGTAAATATGGGGGCGACGACGATTTGGGAACGCTGGAATTCCATCCTGCCGGACGGAAAAATCAGCGGTACGGAAATGAATTCCTTAAACCATTACGCTTACGGAAGCGTTGTGGAATGGATGTACCGGAATATGGCAGGGCTTCATGTGGAAGAGGAAAATCCGGGATTCACCCATGTGACGATAGCGCCCCAGCCGGATTACCGGATTACCTCCTGCGATATGGAGTACCGTTCTGTGGCGGGTACATATAAAATCAGCTGGAAGGTAGAGAAAAGCGGTGAATTCAAGCTCCATGTAAAAGTGCCTTTCGGAGCATTGGCAAAAATTGTCCTTCCCAATACAGACAGGAAGCCGGAAGAGGTGGCGGCAGGCGTTTACGAATATGCCTATGTGCCGGAAATTCCGATTATAAAAATTTATTCATCGAAATCACCGTTCCAAGAGCTTCTGGACGATGCGGCAGCATTGACAGTGGTGGAAAGCTTTATTCCGGGCTGGCAGGCTGTGCCCGGCGGAATGAGGGATATGAATGTGGAAATGTTAAACGATACGCCTTTTGTGAATCTGACGGCAGAGCAGATGGAAGCATTCAACACGCATCTTAAAAATTGTTAGGAGGAACTTGTGATGAAAACGAAGTAACGGAGCTTCCCAATGCGGCGGCATAAATCATCTATGCTATATGATACCAGTACAGCAGCCCGGACAAAACCATATTCCTCAAGGAGCCCCTTAAAAAGCGTCGGCACTTGGTGAGGTTTTTTCGAACCTAGTGTCTTGTCTCGTTCAC
>DNJW01000410.1:0-4312 GCA_003488965.1 Lachnospiraceae bacterium
CTTAATAATTCAATAGACTTTACACCTTTAAACTTGTGTGATATATTTATCTGCTTACTCTTTAATTTTGTCGATATCTGTTAGGTTAACACCGGAAACATTGAGTATTGCCTTTAATGATAAATAATCGTCTTTCAAACTTGCATATGTTTTCGTTGCTCCTTCTTCTTTTGCCAATAACATATGGCGTTGAATTTTTTGAAATTGCTCAATAGCCTCTTTCGCAACTTCAAGACCGTTTGGCATATGCTCACCTACTTTCTGTATTGTAGAATATTCTGCTACAACGTAAGTATATCATAACTTAGGTGCAAAGTCTATTCAATTATCCTGATTAAGGAACCTCTCTTCTTGACTTTCGCGCGTTGAAGTGGTATATTGTCCATATGCCGTGTCCGCCCCTGCCCTATGATGCATGCCGGACATCAGGCTTTTATTATAATATACTGAAAATCTTAAAAAACAGAAACGGAGTAAAGCTATGATTATTGTAATGAAACCCAATGCCGCGCAAAGAAGTATTGATTCCGTGGTATCTTATATCGAAAACAACGGTCTGAGCACCCATCTTTCCGCGGGAGAGGAAGTCACGATTATCGGCATCGTGGGGGATAAATCCAAGCTTCCTACAGAAAACCTTGTCAGCTTTAAAGATGTGGACCGGATTGTGCCGGTTACGGAAACCTATAAGCTTGCCAACAAAAAATTTCATCCGGAACCTTCCAGCATATCTGTCGGCAATACCAGCATCGGTCCCGGTACGATATCAATTATGGCAGGACCTTGTGCCGTGGAATCCGAAGAACAGCTGATGTGCATTGCAGCCGCCGTCAAAAAAGCCGGCGCTACCATCCTCAGGGGCGGTGCTTATAAGCCCAGAACTTCTCCCTACTCCTTTCAGGGTCTTGAGGAAGAAGGGCTGCGTTATATGCAGACTGCCGGCAAAGAGAACGGACTGGCAACCATTTGTGAAGTGGTATGCCAAGAGGCTATAGATGCTGCCGTCAAATATGTGGATATGATTCAAATCGGTGCAAGAAATATGCAGAATTTTATCCTTTTAAAAGAAGCCGGACGTTCCGGCCTTCCTGTTCTCCTGAAAAGAGGGCTTTGCGCCACCATTGACGAATGGCTCAATGCCGCGGAATATATCATTGCAGAAGGCAATCCCAATGTAGTATTATGTGAACGGGGCATCCGTACCTTTGAAACAGCAACCAGAAACACTTTGGATTTAAGCGCCGTACCCGTATTAAAGGAAAAGACCCACCTTCCGGTTATCGTAGACCCTTCCCATTCCACAGGCTCCTACAGATATGTGGCGCCTATGGCAAAAGCTGCTGTTGCATGCGGGGCGGACGGCCTGATGATTGAAGTACACAACAATCCGGCATGTGCTCTTTCCGACGGGCCCCAGTCGCTTACTTTTGAAAAATTCGGCAGACTGACCCGGGAACTGGAACCGTTCTGCCAGCTGGCGGGACGGAATTTCCGGTGTCCCAATTAAGCAGTATAATTGGCAGCAGCTAAAATATAACGGTTTTCACACTCAAATCCTGCCGGGCCGGCAGAGTGCAAACATAATGCCTTACCGGCTTTAAGCCAAAAAGTACAGAAACGGGGTTTAACATGGATACATTAAAAATCGGTTTTATCGGCCTTGGACTCATAGGCGGTTCCATTGCCAAAGCACTCCGCGCCTCCATACCGGATATTCATATCACCGTATACGATATTAACGGACATACCTTGCAGCAGGCGAAAAAAAACGGTGTTGCTAATCATATAGTCTCTGCAATTGATACTTCTTTTTCCGAATGCAGTTATATTTTTCTATGTGCCCCGGTATCAGGCAATGAGGAAAATCTTCTGAAAATAAAGCATTTTCTTTCCCCTTCCTGTACCCTGACCGATGTAGGAAGTGTAAAAAGCGGTATCCACAGTCTTATCGAAACTCTGGGACTGTCTGCCCAGTTCATCGGCGGACATCCTATGGCCGGAAGCGAACGCTTCGGATATGCCAATTCCAAAGCACGGCTTCTGGAAAACGCTTATTATATTTTAACGCCTACAAAGGAAACTCCGTCTGACCGGCTGGAAAATTACCGAAAGCTGGTAACTGCCATGGGTGCTATTCCTCTGGTACTGAATCCCGGACAGCATGATTATGTCACCGCAGCCATCAGCCATCTGCCCCATATAATCGCCTCTTCCCTGGTAAATCTGGTAAGGGAGCAGGATTCCGCCGATGGCACGATGAAAATGATTGCTGCCGGAGGCTTTAAAGACATTACCCGGATTGCATCATCTTCTCCTGAGATGTGGCAGCAGATTTGCCTGACAAACACGGATAATATCGTCCGGCTTCTGGACAGTTATATAGATGCTTTATCTTCTCTCAAAGAAAAACTTTCCGAAAAGGATGCGCATGTTCTGTATGACTTTTTTAACAATGCCCGCCTTTACCGGGATTCTTTTATCGAAGCCTCCAGCGGTCCCATAAAGAAATCCTATTCCCTTACTATAGATATTGCCGACGAAACCGGAGCCCTGGCTTCCATCGCTACGACTCTTGCCTTAAACAGTATCAACATCAAAAATATCGGCATTGTCCACAACAGGGAATTGGAAGAAGGCGCCTTACGGATAGAATTTTACGAAGAAAGCGCAGTCAGAGCAGCCGCTTCTCTCCTTCAGGACCGGGGCTATACTATTTATGAAAAAAAATGAGTGCCAAATCCGGCAGTTTATATCCGCCAAAGTTTGTGTCCGCGCTGTATCCGCAAACTTTCTATCTATAAAAGCAGCGCAGAAACGAGGAAATTTATGAAATTTCATAAAGCAAACTGTTTGAAAGGAACTGTTACTGTTCCCGGAGATAAATCCATATCCCACCGGGCTGTTATGTTTGGCGCACTGTCCGAAGGGAAAACGGAAATCACCAATTTTCTTCAAGGGGCTGACTGCCTGTCCACCATCTGCTGTTTCCGTCAGCTGGGCATTGAAATCGAAAACCGGAACAGCACTATCACCATACACGGAAAAGGCTTGGACGGTTTATCCTCCCCTTCCTCTACTCTGGATACCGGAAACAGCGGAACTACCACAAGGCTTCTCTCCGGCATACTTGCAGGACAGTCTTTTACCGCTGTTCTCACAGGGGATGCTTCCATACAGAAGCGTCCGATGAAACGGATTATGGAGCCGCTTTCCATGATGGGCGCCCATATTGAAAGCATTAACGGCAATGGCTGCGCTCCTTTGAAGATAAGCGGCGCTTCCTTAAAAGGAATTCACTATCATTCCCAGGTAGCCTCCGCCCAAGTGAAATCCGCCATTCTGCTTGCCGGATTATATGCAGAAGGGGCAACCTCCGTTACGGAACCGGTTCTCAGCAGAAACCATTCCGAAATTATGCTGCGTACCTTCGGTGCCAGCCTGCTCTCAAACGGTACTACCGCCACCATCCATCCCCGGCCCCGCCTTGCCGGACAGAAAATTGTTGTTCCAGGAGATATCTCTTCGGCTGCATACTTTATCGCCGCCGCCCTTCTCGTTCCAGGCTCCGATGTCCTTATCCGCAATGTAGGGGTTAATCCTACCCGCAGCGGTATCCTGGAAGTGGCAAAAGCTATGGGAGGTAATATTTCGCTGCTTAACGAAAATACGGACGGGGAACCTACCGCAGACCTTCATGTAACTTACAGCCCTCTTCATGGGACCAAAATAGCAGGGGATATCATCCCTACGCTCATTGACGAACTTCCTGTGATTGCCGTTATGGCAGCGGCAGCTGACGGAACCACAATCATTAAAGATGCCGCTGAATTGAAGGTCAAGGAATCCAACCGCATTGATGTTATGGTGCAGAACCTTTCCGCTATGGGCTGCTCTATCCAAGGAACGGAGGACGGTATGATTATCGAAGGGAAAAATCCCTCCCTGCAGCCGCTTACAGGCGCCATGATTGATGCCCACGGGGATCATAGGATTGCCATGAGCTTTGCAGTTGCCGCCCTTATTGCTGAAGGGGAAACCGATATTATAGACAGCGAATGCGTTTCCATCAGCTATCCCGGCTTTTATTCCGACCTTCAGCATTTATCCGGATAACCGCCAGAGGGCTTTTGACACCCGAACCCCATAAGGTAAAGAGCCTTGCCGGGAAGACGCTTCTTCCGGCAAGGCTTTTATTCACATATAGACAGTCCGCAGAACATTCTGTCCGTTTCTCTATTTTATTGTTCTCTATCTTATTCATTTTCATCCTGCCCCGGAAACACCGATAATTTATCTAATTCCTCATAGACCG
>DNJW01000410.1:4576-5074 GCA_003488965.1 Lachnospiraceae bacterium
TATCTAATTCCTCATAGACCGAAATACGAAATATGTCAATTTCCGACAGACCCATAAATTCTGCACCATAAAAATTTTTATCCTCTTCTTCCACCTTTCTTACAATTTTCAGCAAAGCCGGAATAATTTCCTTTGTCCAAATAATAACGGAAGACTGGTATATCGCACCTACCTCCAGTTGCTCGCTGCAATAAAAGCCAATTCCTGATTTGGACAAATCCTTGATATCAATTGTAACCTCTTTCTCCATACCGCTGTCAATCCTTTTTACCGTTATTGTGGATTCCAGCTTCATTCTTCTCGCTTTCCTGCGTTCTTCCATAACCCCTCGCCACTCCTCTTGATAGTAAAAATCTTTCAAGAATAATTTTTTTGATTTTCCCCTTCATTCCAAAAAAGGACACTCTTTACAAGAACATCCATAATAAGAATATAATATTATTTGCTTTTTGTAAAGGATTATTAACAGATTAGCATAGCATCCCCAAAACTAAAAAA
>DNJW01000410.1:5340-5530 GCA_003488965.1 Lachnospiraceae bacterium
CATAGCATCCCCAAAACTAAAAAACCTATACTTCTCCTCTACCGCAGTCTTATACGCCCTTAAAACGTTCTCTCTCCCTGCCAGCGCACAGACAAGCATGACCAGCGTAGACTCCGGCAGATGGAAGTTGGTAACCAGTCCGTCCAGCACTTTAAAACGGTAGCCCGGATAAATAAAAATCTCCGTATCG
>DNJW01000410.1:5848-6029 GCA_003488965.1 Lachnospiraceae bacterium
AAATAAAAATCTCCGTATCGCCGCAGCAGGCCTTTAATCTGCCGTCATTGTCCGCCGCACTTTCCACCGTTCTGCAGCTTGTCGTTCCGACACAGATAACCCTTTTTCCATCCTGCTTTGCCTTATTGATTTTTTCCGCCGCCTCTTCCGTTATTTCATAATATTCCGAATGCATATGATG
>DNJW01000410.1:6338-7426 GCA_003488965.1 Lachnospiraceae bacterium
ATAATATTCCGAATGCATATGATGCTCCAATATGTTTTCTTCTTTAACCGGACGAAAGGTTCCAAGTCCCACATGCAAGGTTACATATGCAATTTCCACGCCCTTTTTTTCTATTTTTTCCAGCAGTTCCTGCGTAAAATGCAATCCTGCCGTAGGCGCCGCTGCAGAGCCCTCATATTTGGCATAGACCGTCTGATAGCGGTTTCTATCTGCCAGTTTATGGGTAATATAAGGCGGCAGGGGCATCTCTCCCAGCTTATCCAGCACTTCTTCAAATATCCCTTCATAAGAAAATCTCACCAGACGGTTTCCTTCCTCCACTATCTTTAGAACTTCTCCCTTTAAAATACCGTCCCCAAAGCTGATTACCGCACCCGGCCTTGCCTTCTTTCCCGGTTTTACCAGCGTTTCCCAGATATCGTTTTCTTGCCGTTTCAGCAAAAGCACTTCCACTGCCGCTCCAGTGGCTTCCTTCACTCCCATCAGCCTTGCCGGAATTACTTTCGTATTATTCAGAACCAGACAATCGCCCGGTTCCAAATAATTTTCTATTTCACGGAAACAATGATGTTGTGTTTTTCCCGTATCCTTATCCATGACAAGAAGCCGGGAACCGGCCCGGTCTTCCAACGGGTCTTGTGCAATCAGCTCTTTTGGCAGTTCAAAATAAAAATCCGATTTTTTTAATTCTCTCATCTCATCCACTTTTCTCGTTGTTAATTAACTTCCGCAAAATAGTTAACCGCTATGCATTTTTCAAAAACGCCATATAGCCCCTTTTTGCTTCATAGACATCCGCTTTGCTGGTAGCCTCCCAAGGCGCATGCATATTCAATACGGCTACACCGCTGTCAATCACATTCATTCCATAAAGCGCCAGAATATAAGCAATAGTTCCGCCGCCGCCTAAATCCACTTTCCCAAGCTCTGCCGTCTGGAAATGAACATTTTCTTTATCAAAAATTGTCCGAATCTGACCCATATACTCCGCATTGGCATCATTGGAACCTGATTTTCCTCTGGCGCCGGTGAACTTATTGAACACCATGCCGTTTCCCAGATATGCCACATTTTTCTTATCAAAGCTG
>DNJW01000410.1:7765-7968 GCA_003488965.1 Lachnospiraceae bacterium
CCACATTTTTCTTATCAAAGCTGGACGCATACGAAGGGTCAAAAGCACTGCTGACATCCGAAGAAAGCATACTGGAAGAAGCCAGACATCTTCTTACATTCAGCTCACTGTATTCTCCTGCCAGATTCATTACCTCCGCCACCATATTTTCAAAAAACTTCGACTCCATGCCGGTTGCGCCCACGCTTCCGATTTCCTCTTTA
>DNJW01000190.1 GCA_003488965.1 Lachnospiraceae bacterium
ACATATTTACATATGATACATATTACATATGATGCATATTTACAATAATAGGCAATTGTGAAATTCTAAGTTGTGAGAATGTTCTGACAATATATTCCCTGAAACTCCCAATGTGCCGAATATTCCACCAATTTGTTGGTTTCGCAATTGACTATTACAATAAACATTAAAGGAGGAGAGGAAGGATGGCATTTGATTACAAGAAAGAGTATAAGGAGTATTATATGCCGAAGAATAAACCGGAAATAGTAGATATTCCGGAGATGAATTTTATTGCGGTAAGAGGAAGCGGAGACCCGAATGAGGAGGGCGGAGATTATAAAAAGGCTATTGGTTTATTGTATGGGATTGCTTTTACTATTAAAATGAGCAAAAAAGGGAACCATGAAATCAAAGGGTATTTTGATTATGTGGTTCCTCCTCTGGAAGGGTTCTGGTGGCAGGAGGGTATAGAAGGGATGGATTATACAAGAAAAGCTGATTTCCAATGGATTTCTGTAATCCGTTTGCCGGATTTTGTAACGAAGGAAGATTTTGAGTGGGCAATTGCAGAGGCGGAAAAGAAGAAAAAGCAGGATTTTTCAAAAGTGGAATTTATGACAGTTACAGAGGGAATGTGCGTACAATGTATGCATATAGGCGCTTTTGATGAAGAGCCGGAAACGGTGGCGGCAATGGACCGTTATTTGGAGGAAACAGGTTACGAAAATGATTTTTCAGGTGGGCGGCTGCATCATGAAATTTATCTGTCGGATGCCAGAAGGGTTCCGCCGGAAAAATGGAAAACGGTAATCCGGCATCCGGTAAAAAAAGCGTGAAAACTTTATACCGTATTTATTGGTCTTCCCGCATAATGCCGTGCATTGGCCTGACGGTGAAGGAGACATTTCATGCCCGGTGAAAAGGCAGGCAGACAAGAAAAGTACTGCCTCCTCCCGGAGTATCGGCGACTTGTATGGTGCCTTTTAAGGAATGAATAATTTCGCTGGCGATGGACAGACCTAGGCCGAAATGGTCTTTTACACTGCGGGAGCGGTCGGAACGGTAAAAACGATGAAAAATTTTATCCTTTTCCAGGTCGGAAATACCGATGCCGTTATCCGTTACAGACAAGAGTAATGATTCCGGTCTTTTGGAGGTATCCAGGGACAGGGAAAGAGAGACAGCGCCGCCTTGGGGTGTATAGCTGATAGCATTGTGCAGAAGGATAGCGGCAACCTGACTAAAGCGTTCTCCGTCGCATAGGCAGGGAGGAAGAGGTGTTTCGGGCAGGAAAACGGTCAAAGAGATATTTTTTTCCTTTGCCATCGGTTCAAAAGCTTCATAGGAGTTTAAAAGCAAAGTATCGCATTCCGTAGGCTGCAGGCGGACGGGAAAGGCATGGGCATCTGCCTGGGACAGGAACAGCATATCATTAATCAGGCGGGACATCCGCTGCCCTTCGGCAGCAATTGTGGACAGAAAATTTTCCTCTTCTTCGGGAGAGGATTTTTTTATGGCAGAAACGCAGGAAAGAATGACCGCCAGAGGAGTACGCAGTTCATGGGAGGCGGCAGCTACAAATTGGATTTGTTCGTTTCTGTTCTGTTCAATAGGAGAGAGCAGTTTTTTGGTAAAGAAAAAAGAAAAAAGAGAAAGCAGAAGGACGGCGGCTAAATCAATCAGAGCAAAATAAAGCCGCTGCATTTTTATTTTGGTATTTAAATCTTGTATGGGGTATAGGACAAGGATTTCTGTGCTTTGTCCGTTATGGAAGATTTGTGCAACACAAGCATAATAATCTTTGCCTAAAGAAGAAGTAAACGGAAATTCGAAATGATAGTCCGTATTGCTGACGGGGGACAGATTTTTTAATAAAATGGAACTGGAAAAATAAGACAAAGCCTCCTCTTCGGTGTTTTGCCGGTCAACATCGGTATTTCGCTGGTTAAAAAGCAGGGGAACTCCGTTATCGGTAATACGTATCAGATAGGAATTGTTTTTTTCCATCCGGGCAAGCCATTCGTAAGTGATGACATTTTGCTGCCGGATATTGCTGACAAGGTTGTCCATGGCGTGCTGAAAAGAAAGGAACTGGCTCTGGCTTAGTCCTGTTTCGGAAACATACAGATAAATCAGCGACATAATGAGGAGGATAGCGGCAGTAATACCGGCGCATAGCAGTGTCAGAAGATATTGTGCTTTACGGAACATAGGATGCCTTTCTTGAAAAATGACGGAAAAAAAATCTAGGATTTCTTTCCGTTAACGGTTGAAGAAGAATCTGGGGAAATAGGAGGGATGGTCTGCATGGAGTAGCCGATGCCCCGGACCGTCCGCAAGGTTACGGTACTTCCTACGGCATGAAGCCGCCTGCGGAGAAAATGAATATAGTTGTCCAGATTGCCGTTTTCGATATCGGTATCCATTCCCCATACTCGTGCAAGGAGCTGCTCTCTGGTAAGAGTCTGTCCGGGATTACGGAAAAAAGACTGGAAGAGTTCATTTTCTTTTTTCGACAGACTGCAGGATGAGAGAGGACCGGTCAGGCGGCTTTCTCCGATATGCAGGATTAAATCGCCCAGGGAAAGTGAGTCATCGCCCTGAATAAGGGGAGAGCGGCGCGTCACACAGCGGATGCGCGCCAGCAGCTCATCAAATTCAAAAGGTTTTACAAGATAATCATCGGCTCCCAAGTCAAGACCGGTAATTTTGTCGTTTAAGGTTCCCAAAGCCGTAATCAGTATAACGGGAGTGCAGTTATTTTTCCGGCGCATGAGAGTAAGCAGTTCGGTTCCGTCCAGAAACGGCAGCATCCGGTCAAGCAGTATAACATCATGGATATTCTGGTTAATATAAAAAAGCGCCTCTTCCCCGTCAGTACAGGAATCTACAGTAAAATTTTCTTTTTCCAGCTGATATTTCAGAGAATGGTTCAGCTTCGGGTCATCTTCAATCAGCAACAGACGCATACAAGGTTCTCCTTTTATTCTCTTATATTTTAATAGTCAATTGCAAAACATAGGGATTGTGCACTTGTC
>DNJW01000124.1 GCA_003488965.1 Lachnospiraceae bacterium
GGTAATCGCGGAGCGAAAGCGCGTCTCTGTTGGAATATACAAGCTGCACAATGACAAGTGCAGAATCACCGTGTTTCGCAATCATCTAATATATTAGATACCGGAAAGGGGAAAAAGCTTTCAAAAAAACAAGCTATTTCTCAGCCTTGCCTGGCAGATTACGCAAAAGAAGTTTGTACAAATGACTTTTGTACAAACTTCTTTTGCGTAATCTGCCATCAACAACTAAGAAACAGCACCTTCCCCTTTCCCCTTCCTCTTCTTTTCCGCTGCCTCCCACCATCGGTATCCTGCCCAGCCCAGGACTGCACCGACGCAGTTTAGCAGTATGTCGTCCACATCAAAAGCGCCGAATGCGCTGAACAGCTGAAAAACTTCTATTCCCAGCACAAACAGAAAAGCGTTAAACAGCAGTACTGGGAACTTCCTTGCGCTTTTGTAAATTAGAGGAAGGAGAAAGCCGAAGGGAATGAAGACTACCACGTTCCCTACCAGGTTTTCAAAGCTGTTGAGCATGTAAGAATAATTGATGTACATTTTTATGGTTTTAAACAAAACAAAATTGGCGGTATCCAATCCCTCCAGAATAACGTCTTTTTCCCATGTATCCATAATTGCTTTTAAATCTTCCCATGGATATTTGAAGATAATCACCTTAATTACGATAACAATATATATAAAAAACACAATCTTTATGCGTTTTGATTTTTTCACGTATAAAAAACCTCCACCAAAGCTAATCCCTTGGCAGGCACCAGATAACCGGCATCATCCCTCGTTCCTGATTCAAACAGTTTTTCTATCTGTGCCGCTTCTCTTTTGTGCATTCCCACCTCAAGCAGAGTTCCCATCATAATACGCACCATATGGTATAAAAAACCATTCCCCTGAAACGTAAAACAAATTTCGTCTCCTTTTTTCTCAATCAAAATGGAATCCACAGTCCGGACGGTGGATTTCCTGCTTCTCTTATTGGATGTAAATGCTTTGTAGTCATGCGTACCGCATAACAGTCTTGCTGCACATTCCATTGCTTCCATATCCAGTTTTTCTTCCACAGTATAGGCATATCTTCTATCAAATATATGTGGAACGCTGCTGTTTATCACCCTATAGCGGTAAATTTTCCCTTTGGAATTCAATCTGCTGTGAAACCGCTCCGGCATCTCTTCAATATCAGTCACCGCAATATCTTCGGGCAGATACTGGTTCATATAATCCATAATTTCCGGCAAAGCCATTGCCGTTTCTATATGAAAATTAGCCACCTGCCCATAGGCATGGACTCCGGCGTCCGTTCTTCCCGAACCGCTCACTTCAACTTTCTGCCCGCACATTCTCGTAAGCAGGGCTTCCAGTTTTCCTTGAATGGTATTTCCCGTGCTGTCCTGTCTCTGCCATCCCTGATATCTTGTTCCTTCATATTGAAGTATTACTTTTATATTGCGCAATTATGCGACCTCCCATGGATTTTCTTTTCCTTCCAGAAAAAGCCTGCATCCGGCCAAGGAATCCCTGACCACCGTTTTCACGCACTCATCGGTATAAAATGCCATATGATGCGTCACTGTTACATTAGGAAAGCCTCTTAAAACTGCCAGTTCCCTATTGTTTAACACATCCGATTTTCTGTCATAATAGTAAAGTTCAAATTCATTTTCTACCACATCCAGCCCGGCTGCTCCGATTTTTCCTGATTCAATTCCGGCAATCAGAGCCTTGGAATCAATCAGTCCGCCTCTGGCTGTATTTACGATAACCACACCGTTCTTCATTTTGGCAATCGTTTCTTCCCCAATCATATGAAAGCTGCTGTCTGTAAGAGGGGCATGCAAAGTAATAATGTCTGCCTGTCTCCATATTTCTTCCAGTGTAACATATTCTGCGTATTTTTTCACCCCTTCATTTTCAAATAAATCATAAGCCAGCAGCCTGCAGCCAAAACCGGACAAATTGCCAATTACAGTTTTTCCGATTCTTCCTGTTCCGATTACCCCTACCGTCATATCTTTCAGTTCCCGGCCCTGAATCCCCTTCAGCGTATAATCCTGAATATTGGTCCGCTCCATAATCCTTTTCATTTTCCGGATAGACATTAAAATGAGCATAACGGCATAATCCGCCACCCCGTGAGGCCCGTAAGGTGCATTTGCCACTGTAATCCCCAATTTTGCCGCCGCCGCCATATCGATATGGTCATAGCCTATGGTACGCGTTACCAGATAACGGACTCCTTTTTCTTTCAGCGCCGCCAGCAGTTCTTCCGTCATTTTTGATGTCAGAATATCCACACATTCGCTTCCCTCCGCAAGGCCGATATTGCCCATATCCGGCGCATCGGGACATAATACAAGCTCTATGCCCATTTCCCTGCCATAATGCAAAAACAGTTCCTTTTCGTCAAATTCCCTGCAGCTATATACTGTCACTTTCATTTTCGTTTTTCCTCCCGCTCTCTTCCTTCTGCCTGCTTTTTTCCTTCTGGTATTCTTCATATTCCTTTATGACGGACAAATCCTCCTCTTCCAGTCTCCGGAAATTATTGATGCCTGCCAGCAGGATTTTTATACTGTTCATCGTTGTATCAAATACGCCCTCTTCATACATATTTACAAAAATAATGCCGATAGGAACCGCAATGATCATCCCGAACACCCCTGCCGCCTTATACCCTATAAACAGCAGAAAAATTGTGGGAATAGGGGCTACCCCTATGGAATCCCCCACAATCTTCGGCTGGATAATCTGTCTTGCCAGCTGTCCGCCGCACCATATAATCATCAACCCCACTGCCATCCTATAATCTGCGCTCAGTATCTTAATGACTGCCCAGGGCATCAGCACCGTGCCTGTACCGAACACAGGAAGAAAATCCAGAAAGGCAATTCCAAGCGCAATCAAAAACGCATAGTTTACCTTCAATATCCAAAGCCCTGTCAGCAGAAGCAGATACATCCATATTTCTATTTTAAACTGAGCTTTAAAATAGCCGCCCACCGCCCGCTTAAAGCTGCGGGACATCATATTCCACCGGTAGGTTACCGCTTCGGGCATATTCTCTTTCCAATGCACGGATAAATATTCCCGCTCGGCCACAAAGAAATACGCGGACAGCAGGCACATAATAATCCCGATGATAATGGTAGGAAGATTTTTTGCAAAGTTTCCTACCGCCTCAATAGTCGGCGTTCCCACCCGGCCTACGATATCTCCTACAAAGCCCTCCATCTGCGCGCCGATTCCGGCAATGGTATCCTTTAAATTTTCGGGGAGACGGCTGTATAAGCTGTCCAGATTTTTTCCAATCGTACGGAAATCCTCTTCCAGCGCGTCCCACATGCTGGGCAGTTCCGTTACCAGTCCTATAGCCTCCTCCACAATCCGGGCACCAATCAGATAGCCCGCCAGCACTACCAGGGCAATAACCGCAATAATAACAAATGCTGTTCCTGCTTTTCTCCTGACCTTCAGTTTGTTTTCAAAAAAGTGGACTATCGGGTTCGCAATCAAAGCAATAATCCAGCCGATAACAAAAGGCATGAAAAATACAATCAGTTTCGGCAAAAGAAAAATAATAAGCAATAAGACAAGCAATGCAATCCCCAGATTCATTACTGCTTTTCCATATGTTCTAGGCAATGGCTTTTTCATAATTATAACCATGCTCCTTTCAAAG
>DNJW01000281.1:0-8589 GCA_003488965.1 Lachnospiraceae bacterium
AGCGGACGTGGGGTATAAAAATGAAAAAAAAGAAGAAAATTTTTTTGGCGGCAGCAGTTTTTTTATTTGCTATGGCTGCCGGAGGAAAGACTGAGGCGGCAGAAAATGTCAGGGGCGAGGTGGTATTTCTGCTGGATGCCAGCAAATCCATGGATACACAGGATAGGGGACATGCAGTACAGGGCGCCGTCCGGCAGGCGGCATACAGCCTGCCTTCGGGATACCGGGCGGGGTTTGTGGCTTATGGAACCAAGGTACAGGCAGTTATGTCTCTGGAAGAGGATATCAGGGAGCTGGACGGCCTATTGGAAGCGCTGCGTTATGAGGGCTATACCAATGCCGGGGATGGGCTGGAAGAGGCCTTGGGGCTTTTTTCCGGGGAAGAGGATACCCAACGGTATATCATCATGATTTCGGACGGGGAAATAGATATGCCGGATGCGGAAGGAAAGGAAGAGACCTATGGGAAATATCTGGAGGCGGCAAAGCAGGCAGGGGAAAAGGGAATCCGGATATTGACTGTTGCAATGGGACAGACGCCGGAAAATTCCGATATGGATATCTTTGACGGAACAAGACTGACAGGGGGAGCTGTCTATCAGGGCGTGGAACCGGAAGAACTGTCCCGGGTAATGGAACAAATCAAAGCGGAAGAAATGGGACTTCCTATGCAGCCTATAGGAGTAACGGATGCCGGCGGAGGAAGTATCCATGTAAAGATACCGGAGGGCGCAAGCCGTACAAAAATACTTTTGTACGGGGACAAAACCATAAAAAATGTGAGGGCGGAATATTCTGCGGAAAGCGGCAGAACGATAACAGGAGCAGGATTTGCGGTGGTGGATATGTCCAGACCCTATCCGGGAAATGCACAGATATATTTTGAAACGGAGGATATCGACAGTATCCATGCCTCCATATTGACGGAATATACGGCAAAGCCTCAGGTTGCCGTAGAATACCGGGTGGAGGAAATCCAGAAGACGGAGGAAGAGACAAAAAAGGATGCACCGCCCCGGTACGGGCATTATGCCTTGGCGGCAATCCGGCTGACAGATACCGAAACCGGACGGAATCTCTGGGAAGGCGAAGGAATGGAAGGAACGCAGATATCCTATACACTGAACGGGACGGCATATACCGGGACGGTTCAGGACGGGCAGATATGTCAGGAAATTCCGGCAGACGGAATAGATACGATAGAAGTAACGGTTGCTATGGCAAAAGAGGGAGCCGTTTATTATCTGGAACAGCCCATAGCGGCGGAAATTATAAAATATCCCGACCCGGAACCGGAGCAGCGGACGGATTACGGACCGTTGTATGCTGTGCTTGGCATGCTTGCGGCTGCTACCGCCGTATTGCTGTTGTGGTGGGCGGCAAAAAGAAAGAGGACGGTAATTTATATGGCTCCTTCTCCCAGAGGGGTGGAAAAGAAAATAGAAACAAGAAACGCTGCCTATTCCGGCAAGCTGAATATCTACGTGGTACAGACCCAGGACGGGAGAGATATTCCTCCCCAGACATACCGGCTTTTCGGCAGGGCAGACGGGCGCATGAGCCTGGACAAGGTGCTTTCTTCCTGCGGCATCCGGTTCGGAAAGATAGGTGCCGGAGATATTGTTTTTTATCCGGGGCAGGATAGGGCGCTGATTGTGATGGACCAGTCGGAACGCTGTACGGTTATGAGAGGGACGGAAATATTGAAAAAGGGAATGGGCTATCCGGCATATTACAATGAGAAAATAACCGTTTCCTTTGAGGACGGAATAACGGAGCTGGAAATTCACTATAGGGATTTAAAGCCCGGAGAAAGATAAAGAGGAGGAATACCATGGGAAACACAATTAATCAAACCAACAGGACGATGCTGATGGAGGTCCTGAATCCGCAGAAACTTGATTTTCTGACGCTGGTAGGGGATGTAAGGGGCATGGAGAGTCTTTCTGACGACAAAATCAAGGAAATCCATGAGCATCTGCTGGTGCGGAGCTTTGACGAGGCGCTGGAAAAATTTGAGCCGGCGGTATACTGCTATTACAATGCGACTAACCAGAAGGTTATGTACAGTCTGGAAAAGCCGGAAACCATACCGGAGGAAATGCTGACGACGATACCGCTAAACCGGCAGAATGATTTCCTGAATATGCTTATGTCCATGATTGATACGAAGAGGGCGGAAGGAACCATTAACGTGGATTTCAAGTTTGAAAAGCTGACCGACATGATTTCGCCGAAAAAGGTGATGGATGATATCAAGCAGAACCGTAAGGAACTCCAATATACTTACGGCGAGTATGCCCGTCTGGAGGAAGGCGACCCCCATAAGAAGGATTTGGCGGACAAGCTGAACGTGATGTTTGAAGAAGCCAGCGCCAATTATAATAATGTGATGGCTATGCTGCCCCTTGCCATAGAGGACATCAAGACCAGGCTTCTGCTGGGAGACGGAACGGAGAAGAGGGACAATACGCCTCTGGCGTTGGGAGTGCTCAGTATGGGCAACGATGGGGAGCTGCGCGTGCTGGAAGCCCCCAAGGTGGAAAGCACGGCCCTTGCCACGGTGGACGATAATATCAATGCCGGACTGATAGCCGCATTGAAAGAAGATTATCAGGCTCTGAATGAAGAAAGCAACAGCTATACGGAGGCGCTTGTGGCGAGAACCTTCTGCCCGCTGGCTTCCACTATGGAGAGCGGCATTGACAAGGAAAAGGAAGTGGAAAACTACAATTCCTATTTGGCTTTTTATAAAGAAAGCAAGGATGAATTTATACGGACAGTAAAACCCCTGATTGAAAAGCTGCTGGGAATCTGGTGCTTTTTTGAGCAGTATCCCAGAAAGATGAAGGGCATGCGTCCGACTCTGCTGATTACAAACCAGCCCAATGAGATGGTGGCCAAGACAAGCAATATCTCAAGGCTGATTACTTACCTGAATACCGTCAATGCGAAAAATGATTTCAGTAATACCGTATGGTATGCGATTATTCCTTCCGTATCGCTGGATCAGTATTCCAAGATGAAGCTCACAAGGGAACGCTTCAAGGGGAATACGGCGGCGGTAAAAACGGATGTAAACAGCGTGGAATCTCTGGCCAGAATACTGGATGTGCTGAAAGACTATGCGGTGCAGTGCTTTTTCAGCTATGAGACAGGGGATGCTACAACCTTCAGCAAACTGGCTACGGAAGGAATTGAAAAATATGAGGACAGGTGCGCTCCGTTAATCGGGAAGCCTTTCAGCGAATATGCGATTCCCTGCATTCCTAATTTTACGATTATACCGAAAGACAAATCCGGGGTGATACTGGACCGGCGCATGGTGATAGGGGAAGATGAAACCGTGGAGCTTTCCAGGGAAGCAGAGGATATTATGAAGCTGTGGATTGACGGCGTCTATGTGGGCGCGGCATATGTGGCGGCCGGGCTGGCAGCGGCATACCAAAGCCCGGACTATTTGAAAGAGAAGTTCGGCAGGGGAGTGGACCCGGAACTGCCGGGCGTCAGGTTTGACATCGAGGCAGACGACCATTCGCTGGCGGTGCGGACTACAATGGCAAAGGAAATTACAGGTTTTACCAATTCCATTAAGGCGGATATTAACCGGAAAAATTTCGGGTTCGTATTTTCATCGGAGAATGCGGTATATAACGGGCTGAACATTACCAATATTATGGTATACAAAGCAAGGAACCTGTTGGCAGACGGCGCTGTTTTCGAGCCCATTTACAAGACCCAGGTGACTACTTATATCGAACGCGTAATGCGGCATGGGACGGGAGATTTTAAGGAGGATTCCATTGTCCGGTTCTTTTCCAATAACCCCAACAGCCAGAAAAGCGAATGGCTTTCCAAGCGGGAATGCATCAATGCGATTCTTGGAAAGGGAGATGATATTTCTTATACTATTGACCAGGAAAACGGTTATTGTGTTCTGGACATTACCTTTAACGGAAACGTAAAGAATCTGGAGGTGGAGATTAACCGGCTGAATGCTTCAAGCAGGGTGTAGTGCAGGAAGCGGCGCCGGGAAACATGCGCCCGGATACCGCTCCGTATCTATATAACCAAAAATATGTATAAAGGAGGAAAAGATTATGGGATTTCGTATGAAAATCACAGGAGGAGCTGAACCGATTGAATTTGACGAAAGAAGTATTCTGAAAGTGGATTTTGGTTCCGCATCCTCAAAGGACTCTAATGCAAGGGCGACAGATTTCGGCTTGAGCGTGAGGGTATGGGGGAAAATGCTCTACAAGCTGGGCGGGGAAGGCAGCGATGCAACCCTGGAACTGGCAAAGTGGTCCCAGGTGCCTTCGGAAAAAGCGGACTGCTATAGGAATGCGGAGGTAACCGTAGTATCGGCAGGGCAGATTGTCCGCCAGTTCACCCTTCCGGATGCTTTTGTTGTGGAATACAGCGAGGAAGTGGACGATGAGAGCGGCGTAGGTACTTTCTACATCAACATGAAACAGAAAAAGGACGAGAATGCGGCAGCCAAAATTGAAGGCGGCTTTGGCGGCGAATAAGGGGAAGGAGGAATAGGATATGTCATACAAAGTAAACATCGAAGGAGCGGAGAGCTTTGAAATCGCAAAGGAATGTGTCAGGAGCGTAAAATATACCACGGATATCCCGCTGGATTCCAATGCAAGGACGAAGGATGTGGGAAGCACGCTCACCATTACCGGAAGAATACTGACCGCCGTGGACGGAGACCCCTTTGACAGCACAAGGAAGCTGGCGCTCTGGTCCGCAGTTCCGGCTGAGAAAGCGGACTGTTACAGAAAGGTGACGGTAGAGCATGTGGCTGCCGGCATCATGGAGAGAAAATATTATTTCCCGAATGCTTTCGTCATTGACTATAAAGAGGACTTCGGGGATGAGGAAGGTACGGGAACCTTTACTCTCGTTTTGAAGCAGAAGAAGGACAAGCTTAGTATGATTAAGGTAGAAGGCGGGTATCCGGCTTAATAATGTGGAAAAGACTTGCAAAGCAAGTCTTTTCCACATCGAAGAATGCCTAAAATACGGCATTCTTCCAAGCCTTTCATGACCGGATTTGTACCAGCATAATAATGGGGTGTGCTTTGGCACACCCTGTTGTGTATGGGCTGCGCTTCGGGGCAGGGTGTACACAATAGGGGAAAGGCAGGATGGAAAAGCAATCGGAGGAAAAATGGAGGATAGAAGGGATGGGGACGGATCATTTAGCAGACGGGGCGGTATTAATGTGCATCAACGGAAGCGAGAAGAAAATGTTGAAGATAGGAGGACATGGGTACATTACTGGGGAAAGGGAAAAGGCTAATTGCAAAGACTGCAAGGCCTGCGTAAATATTCCCTATTTTGGAGAATGCACGAAAAATACGGAAACTCATAGGTGTGAAGGCTTTATGAAGCTTGAAGAAAGATGGAAGAGTACGGTAGTTTCCTCCCAAAAGCCGGAAAAGGTGGATGGGGAAGAGGTGATCACCATGGACAGCATCCTTGTGTGCAAAAGGGGCGGGGTCATTATTCCGGTTACCTCCGGACAGGGATATGAGGAAGGATTTGATTGCTTTGCCTTTGCCCAAAGGTTCCAAAGGGCAATTTTATGGGCGATGGGAAAGGGCTATATAGATCCTGCCACTGGTGAGGGATGCTCGGAGAATGGGGGAGACCCTGTTAACCTGAATACGGGAAACTTCGTATATGAAAAGGAAGATTTAGTGATTCCCGGCATTACAAAGCTTTCTTTCCATATTTACTATAATTCCATGGAAAAAAGAAGCGGCGGCTCTATGGGCGAAGGATGGCATCATAATTATGGGATGCATATACAGAAAGAAGGGAAGGAAAACCTATTATACCTTTGTACAGATGAAGGAAGGAAAATCCCATATCGCCGCAATATCGGCGATATCTACGATGCAGTGTTCGGCGACAGCGGGCTGCTGAAAAAGGAAGGCATAGGGTTCCGCTATGGTGCGGAAGACGGGGCCGAATATATTTTTGACGCAGAGGGGAAGATGTTATCCCGGAAGGATCGGAATGGGAATATGGATACCTATTCTTATAATGAAAAGGGGCAGCTGGTTAAGGTGGCCGGAGCCAATGGAGGGGTATTGTACTATACCTATAATAAAGAAGGAAGTCTGATACGGGTAGAAGACCATACGGGCAGGAAGGTGCAGCTTTGGTATCAGTATAGAAAGCTTTGGAAATTCATCAATTGTATGGGCCATGCCTATACCTTTGACTATAATGCAGATGGGAAGCTGGAAAGCGTGGTGACACCCCGGGGGATTAGGGGGGTATACAATGAGTATGACGCCATCGGAAGGGTGATAAGGCAGGAAATGCCGGACGGGGGTGTAATCAGCCTTGCCTATGATGATAAAAATATGCGGACTTATATGAGGGAACGCAACGGGAGCATGATAATATATGAAAAAGATGAGAGATGCCGGAATATAAGAACCGTTTATGAGGACAGTGAGGAAATTTTTGGCTATAATGACAACAATAAGCGGACGCTTTATGTGGACAGAAACGGAAATCAGACAAGATATGGATATGACAGCAAGGGAAATATGACCAGGGTTACGGACGCGCTTGGGAGGCAAGTGAGGTTTGCTTATGATAGGGATGGAAAGCTGCTGGCGGTTTCCAGAGGGAAAAAGGATTTGCAGCGGTATGCGTATGATGAAAATAGGAGAAAGGCAACATCCACAGATGCGGAAGGAAGAAGCACAGAAACTTTTTATAATGAAAAAGGGCTGCCGGAGAAAATAGTATGGCCGGACGGAAGCAAAGTGACGGTTTCTTATGATGAAAGAGGGAATATCGCTGGCATTCAAAATGGATATGGGGAAAGCATTTCTTACAGCTATGACGTACTGAACCGGGTGGCCGCAGTTAAAGATGGGGAGGAAAATATAACCCGTTATTCATATGACGGGCTGAATCATCTGATTTCTGTAGTGAATAAGGAGGGAAACCGCAGGGAATTTATCTATAACGAAAGCGGTCGGTTAGTAAAGCTGCAGGATTATGACGGAGGTGAAATGAGCTTTGCCTATAACTGTGTAAATAAGCTGGAGCGAATGACTGACAAGGAGGGCGGTATTACCTTGTTTCAGTATGATAAAATGGGGAACCTAATAAAGGAAATTTTTCCGTCAGGGGCGGCTGTTTCTTTTGTTTTTGACGGCAATGATAGGATGAAACGGGTAGAAATCAGAAAAAAGGCAGGAGATGAGAAGGCGGCTACAGTCATAGACTATTCTTATGATTTGGCAGGAAATCTGCGACAAGCTTTGGCTGGAGATGGGAAAGAGATTCTTTCCGGTTTTTCTTATGGTTATGATGCCTTGAACCGGCTTACAGAGGCAGTGGATCCTATGGGAGGTAAAACATTGTATGCATATGATGAAGCCGGAAATATCAGCAGTATTACAGATGCTTTGGGGAATAGGAAAAACTTTTTTTACAATGAGGCAAGAGAGTTAGTGCAGGAAGAAGATGCTCGGGGGAATATTACCAGCTATACCTATAGCCCGCTAGGGAAACTGGAATCTGTAACGGATGGGGCAGGAAGGAGAACATGTTTCGAATTTTTCCAGGGAGGCCGTCTGAAAAAGGAGCGATACCCGGAAGGGCAGGAGGTGTATTATGAATATGATGGGCTAGGAAGGGTCAGAGAAAAGAGGGACGGGAACGGAAACTGGATGTTATGCAATTATGACAGTATGGGACGTCTGCTGGAACTCAGGGGCTGTACAGGATATGAAAAGAAATATACTTATGATGCCATGGGAAATATCACTTCAATGACGGATGTCAATGGAAACAAAACTTCTTATGAATACTCCTTGGAAGGCAAGCTTACCGCAGTAAAGGATGCGTTGGGGAATAGGACGGAGTATGAATATGATGGGTTGGGAAAAATTATCCATATTTGCCAGAAAGGAACTATGGGGGAGGAAAACAGAGAAATTTTTTACGAAAGAAATCCCTTGGGTCAGATAGAGTGTATACGGAACGCTTTAGGCGGCAAGGAATTTTTTTCCTATGATGCCTTAGGGCGGGTAATCTGGAAGGATGACCGTGAGGGATATAGGACAGAATATAGTTATATGCCGGATGGAAAGATAAAAAGCATTGTCTATGGAGATGGAAGCCGTGTGAAGATGGAGTATACGGTCTTGGGACAGCTTTCCCTTGTTAAAGACTGGCTGGGGGAGACAAAAATTGAAAGAGATATGCAGGGGTACCCGCTCTGTATTACAGATTATGCGGGAGCAACAGTGCGCTATGAATGGGGGAATATGGGGGAAAGGCAGAAGATGGTTTATCCGGACGGGGAAACTGTGCTCTATCGGTATGATAAACTGCTGAGGCTGAAAGAAATGGAACGGATAGACCGAAAGGGTGAAAATTTTCAGATTGTTTACCGGTATGACTGTGAAGGAAGGCTGACAGAGAAGCTTATGCCGGGGAATCTTTGTACGCAATGGAAATATAATGCATTTGGTCAGCTGGAGGAACTGGTTCATAAAGATAATCAAAGAATTTTAGATTTTTATCAATATAGTTATGATA
>DNJW01000281.1:8859-9048 GCA_003488965.1 Lachnospiraceae bacterium
TTATCAATATAGTTATGATAGCATGGGAAATAAAGTAGCAATAGAAAAGAAAAGAAGTGGGGGGATAGAAGGAAAGGGGATTTATTCTTTTTATTATGATAGTTTAAGTCGTTTAAAGAGTGTAAAGAAGAACGGAGAAGTTTTAAGAAGTTATAATTATGATTCATTTGGAAATCGTATTGAGATGAA
>DNJW01000266.1 GCA_003488965.1 Lachnospiraceae bacterium
CCACCCCCTGGTAAGGAGGGACCCGCGAAGCGGGAGGATTCCTTATCACTAACCCCTGGTAAGGAGGGACCCACCAAGTGGGCGCTTCCTTTTTCAGTTATGGACAACGAGGGAAAAATGGACGAAAATAATAAAGTGATAGGCGGATATTGCTTCGGTACCGCAGAGGATGCTGAAATTGCAAGGCAGGAAGTCAAAAAAATTGAATATTTGGAACAGCATATGGATTATAAGAAGACAGAAAATATGCTGCTTGTATATAAAAAGGCAATAGAAAGCAGGGTATTTGTTACTCCCATCGGATGGGAATATTTAAAAAAGCTGCAGAACGAGCTGCTGGGAAGAGAGGATTTGAAAGAGGAAATTCCGCCGGTGGCGCTTTATACGGTGTTTGCCCACCGGGTAGGCGATGATATTAAAGTGCCTGCTCCCAGAATTCCAGAAAAAGGCAGGGATAATACAAAAAAGAATTTTATTGTTTCTGTTATTATTAATGTAGTGCTTGCTGTTGCCGTTTCGGTTATGTTTTATATAGCATATACGAGCGAAAATCCTAATGTATTAAATTATAAACGGAATCTGGTTGACAAATATGCACAGTGGGAACAGGAACTGACGGAAAGGGAAAATGCAGTCCGTGAAAAAGAAAGAAATCTTATGATTGAGGAATAGAATTCACAATTTTAACATATTTTTCGTTTATACTAAAAACCAATCAGAAATAGATGCTTAGATAATATCGGGGAATGAAAACTGTAAAAAGGAGCTTATGATATTATGGAAAAGCTGAAAATTTTAGTGGTGGACGATGAAAGCAGAATGAGAAAACTGGTAAAAGATTTTCTTGTCAAAAATGATTACGAGGTTGTGGAAGCCGAAGACGGCAATGCAGCGTTGGATATTTTTTTTGCCCAGAAAGATATAGCCTTGGTGATTCTTGATGTTATGATGCCGAAGGTGGACGGCTGGGAGGTATGCAGGGAAATTAGGGAATATTCGAAAGTGCCGATTATTATGCTGACTGCAAAAGCAGACGAAAGAGATGAACTCCAGGGCTTTCAGCTGGGAGTAGATGAATATATTTCAAAACCATTCAGCCCTAAAATATTAGTGGCAAGGGTGGCGGCTATTTTACGCAGAACCAGTCAGCTGAATGCGGATGAAATTGTGGAAGCCGGGGGAATTCAATTGAACAAGGCGGCGCATATTGTGCTGATTGACGGCAAGCAGGTGGACTTAAGCTATAAAGAGTTTGAACTGCTGGCTTATTTTATGGAGAATGCAGGCATTGCACTTTCTCGGGAAAAAATTTTAAACAATGTATGGAATTATGATTACTTTGGAGATGCCAGAACCATAGATACCCATGTAAAAAAACTGCGCAGCAAGATGGGAAATAAAGGGGAACTGATTAAGACCATCTGGGGAATGGGATATAAGTTTGAAGCACAGCAGATATCTAAGCGGTAAGGACCGGAAATGAAATATTCGATAAAAAAGCAATTTGCGATGATTTTTATAGGACTTATGTCCGCAACCATCTTATTGTGCTGGTTTATCAACAGTACATTTCTTGGCGAATATTACATGGATAATAAAATGAATGCATTAAAAAATGCATATACAGTGGTAAACCGTGCATTCAGCGCAGGAAATGTGATGACAGAAGAGTTTGATATACAGCTTCAGAAAATGATTGAAACAGACAACATAAGTCTGATTGTGTTGGATGCGGATTCCAAGATGCTCATAACTTCTAGGAACGATCAGGAAATTATGAGCAAAAGATTGTGGGAGAATTTTTTCAGCAGTTTTGAAGATGAGATTGATAACATTATTTTAGAAGAAGAAGAGAATTATACGATACAAAGGTTTATGGATTCCAGAACGATGACGGAGTATATTGAAATATGGGGAGTCTTCGATAACGGGAATATTTTTTTGTTCCGTACCGCGCTGGAAGGAATCCGGGACAGCGTAGCAATTGCAAACCGCCTGCTGGCTTATATAGGAATTGCAGCAGTGGTTATCAGCGGGATAATTATTGTAAGTGTATCCAGAAAAGTGACGGAGCCGATTCTGGAATTGACAGAGATTTCGGAACGTATGGCAAGGCTGGATTTTGATGCGAAATATTGCGGGAACAGCAAAACGGAAATTGCTTTGCTGGGAAACAATATTAATGAACTTTCCAATACATTGGAAACGACTATATCCGAACTGAAAACCGCAAACAATGAATTGCAGAAGGATATTGAATATAAAAATGAAATCGATGAGATGAGAAAAGAGTTTCTGGCCAATGTTTCCCATGAACTGAAAACGCCCATAGCGCTGATTCAAGGGTATGCCGAAGGGCTGAAAGAGGGAATCAACGATGATGCCGAGAGCCGGGAATTTTATTGTGATGTTATTATTGATGAAGCGGCTAAAATGAACAATATGGTAAAAAAGCTGCTGACTTTAAACCAGCTGGAATTTGGGAATGATGTAATTTCCATGGAACGGTTTGATATTGTGGCATTGATTCAGAATTATATCCAGTCGGCGGAAATCCTGACCAAACAAAAGGATATCAAAGTCCGTTTTGAAAATATAAGACCGCCTGTTTATGTATGGGCGGATGAATTTAAAACGGAGGAAGTGTTCGGCAATTACTTCAGCAATGCGATTAACCATGTATCGGGTGATAAAATTATAGATGTGAAGCTGATTCCAATGGATGGAAAAGTAAGGGTTTCCGTTTTCAATACCGGAGAGCCGGTGCCGGAAGACAGCATTCCCCATTTGTGGGAAAAATTTTATAAAGTGGATAAGGCGAGAACGCGGGAATACGGAGGGAGCGGAGTTGGACTGTCTATTGTAAAGGCTATTATGGAATCAATGAATCAGAATTATGGAGTGGCTAATTACGATAACGGAGTCGCGTTCTGGTTTGAACTGGAAGCGAATTAAATTAATGCTTCTCTCTTTTCATAATTGGCAAGGTAGTGTATAATAAGAAAATATGATATAATGCATAAAATGTAAAAGGAAATTTGGCGAATAAAAACGGGAGTATCCGGGAGAAATCCAGAGATTTTTACTGGGAAGAATGAAGATGATGCCTCAAATTGACAGACTGACGGCATTATGGAGGGTTATTATGAAAAAAGCGAATTTTTTAGGAATCATATGCGTTGCAGCAATGGTGCTGCCGGTGGTGGCATGCGGTTCTCCTGCACCGGAATTGACAGAAGAACAAAATGACCAGGTTGTGGAATATGCGGCAGGTCTGCTTTTGAAATATGATGAAAATTACCATGGCAGGCTGGTGGAAGAAGAAGAGGAACCGGAAGAAGAGATTGTCCAGGCTGTCCAGAAAACAGAAACGGCAGCAGAGGAGCCGGAAAAAGATACTTCGGCGGCGGATGCGGTAAGGGAGACGGCGGAGGAAGATGCCGAAGAAGAACCGGAGGTTATAGAAAATAGAAGTATAGAAGAGTTTTACGGAATTGAAGGAGTGACAATTTCATATACCGGATATGAAGTAAAAGATACCTATCCGGATAACGGAGAAGATGATTTGTTTTTTGCCATGAATGCATCGGATGGCTGCAAGCTTATCATATTAAATTTTAATGTGGCAAACATTAGCGGACAGGATAAAAGCCTTGATATGGCTTCACTGGGAACAAAGTTCCGGATATCGATAAATGGCGAGTCCTATAAATATGCTTTAACCACAATGCTGCTGAATGATATGTCGTCTTATATCGGTACGATTCCGGCAGGAGGTTCGGAAAATCTTGTTTTAGTGTGTGAAGTGCCGGAAGAAAATGCAGATTCTGTTCAGACGGTTACGTTAATGATGAAAAATGCCGCAGAAAATGCCCAACTGGCATTGAATTGATAACAGAATTAAAAAAAATGTAAAATTTATTAGATTTATAGTTGACAATAGATTTTTTTGGTGCTATACTCAATTTCGTTGCCGACGAAATAAAAAAAACGTAAGGCAGCAGAATGAACCTTGGCAAATGAACAGCAATGCAGCCCTGAAAATTCCAAGAGGAAAATTCAGAGGACAGACCCGTGGGGGACCACGGGGACCCAAAAACAGTAAACGGAAAAGGGAAGAGAAGCAGGCGTGAAAGAAAAGGAAGCAGGCGGAGAGCCCTGGAAGGGAAGACAAACATGAGAGTTTGATCCTGG
>DNJW01000227.1:0-1049 GCA_003488965.1 Lachnospiraceae bacterium
TGAATCTGCGCATCCACTGCCATCTCAGACGGATAATAATGATCCTGATAATCCGTCATATTTCCTGCCGTAATGTATCCCGTCATACCGTCCAAAATCGACGGAAGGCTAAAATCTCCCTCTTTACAAGGAATCGCCGTCTGCGCATCTATATATTTTTGAATATTTTCATCTTCATAAAGGAAATCCAGCACCTCATAGGCCGCTTCCTTATTTTTACACTCAGCCATTACACAGAACTGAAGATCCACACCGGAATTCAATGTATTTCCGTCTTTTGAATCGCTGGCCGGCATTACAAAGGAGTCCAGATTCAAATCCGGGTTTACCGATAAAATCTGCGGCGCCGCATAGCTTCCAATAGGATACATTGCCGATTCCCCTCTGGCAAAAGCTGTACATGCATCGTTATATCCATATGCAAATGGGTCATCCGGCCCATACTCCAAGAGCTTCAAATATTTTTCGGATGTTTCCCTATATTCCTTGGAAAAAGTGGTTTCTCCCCGGTTTACCTGCTTTGTGGTATCTGCCGGAGAAAGGTCCACTGCCATGGAATTCCATGGTGCCAGACAAGTCCATGTATCTTTGAACCCAAAGTAGAACGGGAGAATCCCTTCTGCTTTAATAGCATCACACAAAGCCACCAGTTCCTCCCAATTTTCAGGAATTGTCCATCCGTGTTCTTCAAACATATCGCGGTTATACAAAATCCCTGCGGCATTTGCCACATATGGCACGGCAAAAGTCCCTTCTGTGGGAACCAGTTCCAAAGCCTCGCCAATGTCCAGATATCCCTGATTAATATTCTGAAGTCCACTGTAATCTGAAATATCTGCCAAAATTTCAGCATCCACAAAATAGGAATAATTAATATCGCCGCCAATTCCTATGATGTCTGGATAATCCTCCCTGATAAATCTTGTCTTTAAAATTGTCATTGCATCGTTAGGGGAACTGATTTTTAAATGAATGTTGTCATGGGTTGCATTGAATTCGTCTTCCACCGTCTGAAAATAATTTGCTGCTTCCGGTTTATACTGGACAAT
>DNJW01000227.1:1337-1588 GCA_003488965.1 Lachnospiraceae bacterium
TGCTTCCGGTTTATACTGGACAATTTCAATTTCAATTTTCCCATCATTGGCCGAAGCGCCGCATCCGCTGACAAACAATGATGCGGCCATACAGCATATTGCAAGTCCCAAGCATTTTATCCTTTTCCCTTTCATAGTATTTCTCCTTCCCTATTTTGATAATGGAATTATAACATGCCATTATGCTACTAATAAATACCGCTATTTTGCACATTATATGCATTTATGCTATTTTTATGCTATTTATTTGA
>DNJW01000227.1:1870-2021 GCA_003488965.1 Lachnospiraceae bacterium
TTATTTGAAATCATCTAGCATTTTGGTATATAATGAAGTAAATACTGATTTCCGGAGGTAATTTATGAGCGAAGTAATCTTTTCTGTTTTTCCCAGCGAAAACTTTATAGACCTTGGATTATACCAATTTGGCTGGGAGCAGTGCGATCCT
>DNJW01000227.1:2318-4200 GCA_003488965.1 Lachnospiraceae bacterium
CTGGGAGCAGTGCGATCCTTCCCATTCCTTCGGACCCGCTGCCAGAAACCATTATCTCTTCCATCTATGTCTGTCAGGTACAGGAACTTTGATTGCGGACAATTCCAATGGCGAGTCTGTTAACTATCAGATAAAAAGCGGACAAGGATTTATGATGTTTCCCCATCAGGTATGCACTTATATTGCAGACAGCAAAATTCCTTGGGAATATGCATGGATAGAGTTTGACGGTCTGAGGGCAAAAGAAACCATTGACATAGCGGGTATCAGCCGCAGCCAGCCAATCTATAAAGCGCATTATAAAGATATTGCGGAATCAATGAAATCTGAAATGCTCTATATAGTAAATCATGGAGAAGAGTCCCCTTTTCATCTTATTGGACATCTCTACCTTTTTATTGACTATTTTGTCCGCTCCTCCGCTTCAGCCCAAATCCGTCAGGGCAGCAGCCTGCGGGACTTTTATATGAAAGAAGCCATATCCTTTATTGAACAAAACTTCCAAAATAATATATCTGTGGAGGATATCGCTGCCTCATGCGGTCTTAACCGCAGTTATTTCGGAAAAATTTTTCATGAAAATATGGGAAAGTCCCCTCAGGACTTCCTCATTTCCTACCGCATGTCCAAAGCAGCAGAACTTCTAAAACTTACAAAGCTTTCCATTGCCGATATCGGAAATGCTGTCGGTTATCCGAACCAGCTTCATTTTTCCAGAGCATTTAAAAATATATATGGGATTTCTCCAAGACAGTGGAGAAATGAAAACGGAATTGTTTCATTATAATAGGCGGTACATATTTATGCACCGCCTGAATTTGAAATTTATTCTATGCTGACTAATTTGCTTTTGCTTCGTCCGGCACAGAAAAATCAGCCACATTATTGAAATTAGAACATGTCATAATAATTTCCATCTTTGGAACATTCATGCTCAATCCCTCCGCCTGCTCTCCTATAGCCTCAACCATGCTGACCATTAATGCATCCATAACATCTGTCATATCCATCTCATATCTTATAGGATATAAAGTTTCTGCATCAATCCACACGTATGTGGTGATATCCCCTAATCCGCTCAGCATCCCCTCTATCTGGCTCTCGTCTATACCAAGGGAGCTTAACTGATCCAATGCTCCTGAAGAAAGCACTGCCTGCTTTGTTTCCTCTTCAGTCATAACATAAGAATATTTATAGGCATTAGCGCCGTCTATCTGCTCCTCTCCTTCTGCCGTATACACAGAACCGTCCCCGATGGAAGAAAGCATGCTGTCCCGGGCATCAAACTCTCCCAAATCCGTTCTTTCTACCTCTTGAGACTGCCAGCTTGACCCATCATATACATACATCATATATGTACCGTCTTCTTCCTCACCGTAAACACTCATCTCCTGGCTTTCCCCTGCAGCCTCTATCGTCATCTCCATCTTAATTTTCAGCGGGTCGTTAAAGCAAGCCATGTCCATAGTAGTAACGCTTTCCATTGACTGCTCCTGGCCATTGGCACTGACAACCATATCCATATTCATTATCATTTTTGCTTCCATACTGCTGACAGCATCCATATTTTCCAGCGCCGCTTCCATCGGATCTACCTGCACTTCTTCCTCTTCCGCAGGAGCCTCTGCACTTTCTTCCGTCTGTGAACCGCTTTCTGCCGGTGCACTGCTGTCATTGCCGCATGCTGTAACCGACAACGCCAACGCTGCCGTTAAAAATAATGCCCAAAATTTTCTTTTCATCATTGTCTCTCCCTCTTTTTTATATTTATCGTATTTTTATGTATAATATATCATTTATTTTTTTCCAAATATTTTACAGCAAATTTTTATGGGATTTTATTCCTATGGAATTTTATTCTTACAGAATTTTGTTCCATTGA
>DNJW01000059.1 GCA_003488965.1 Lachnospiraceae bacterium
TTGCAGACTGAAAATTCATCCTACGCTATTTAGCTGAAAGTGAACGAGACAAGACACTAGTGTCCGCTGCGCTTTTTGCGAAGCGGAAGCGCGGCGACGGAGGAATATGGTTTCGTCCGGGCGGACTGCATCCAAAGAACAAACAATAACCAACAAGCAAACAGCGAAAACAACTTGAATATTTCCCCCATAAATGGTATATTTCAAACAGTAGATTTTAAGAAAAAAAGAAAACAAAAAGGAGACAAATTATGAACTACAGCGGAATTATTTTTGATTTGGACGGAGTAATCTGTTTTACAGATAAATATCATTATCAGGCATGGAAAAAGATGGCGGACGAAATCGGGGTGTATTTTGATGAGGTCATAAATAACCGGCTTAGGGGCGTAAGCCGTATGGCAAGCCTGGATATTATTCTGGAGCGCAGTAAAAAGGAGTATAGCCAGGAGGAAAAGGAAAAGCTTGCGTATGAAAAAAATGAAATTTATAAGGAGCTGCTTTGTAAAATGAGTCCGGCGGATTTGTCTGCAGAGGTGAAGGATACTTTGGATGCCCTCAGGCAAAAAGGATGCAAGCTGGCAATCGGCTCTTCCAGCAAAAATACAAAACTGATTTTAGGGCGTATCGGTCTGGACGGTTATTTTGACGCTATTAGCGACGGTACAAACATTACCCATTCTAAGCCTGACCCGGAAGTATTTTTGAAAGCGGCAGAATTTTTGGGGCTGAATCCTTCGGAATGTCTGGTGGTGGAAGATGCTCTTGCCGGGATAGACGCGGCTGTTGCGGGAGGGTTTGACAGTGCAGGAATCGGAGAGGCGGCAACTCATGAAAAAGTAACTTATCCTTTGGAAAGTTTTTCAGGACTGCTGGGGATATAACGGCAAATGCTTATAGGGAGGAAATTTTCGGATGAAGGATAAAAGGGAAGTATTGCAGAAAAGCGGATATATTATAATCCTTTTAGTGGCTATTATTATTCTTTTCCAATGGTATACATCTCAGAACAGCAGCCGTATGGTGGAACGGAATAAAAATTATGCGTTGGATTCGGCAAGGCTGAAAGCTGCCCAGATTGACGAGGAATTGAACAATACGCTGAATCTGATTAATACTTATACCTATTTTATAGGGGAAAGTCTTTCTGAACCGGAAATTACGGCACAGATGCTTGCTGAAATGGAAAAAAATTCGCTTTTTGACGCCGTCATGTTTACGGATATGGAAGGCGTGGATTACGCTTCGGACGGGCGGGTAGCCGATGTAACCGATAGGGAATTTTATTATGAAGGCATAAAGGGAAACAGCAGTATATCCATTATATTCACCCCCCGTTTTTTTAATGAAAAGATGGCATGCTTCTATGCTCCTGTCCGCTATAAGGGCGAAATTATCGGCGTGCTCCGGGGAGCGTATCTGGCGGAGGAACATTTGCAGCATATGCTGGATACTACATATTTCGGAGAAAAGGCTGATGTGTTTTTCTGCACACCGGACGGCAGCGTAATTGCAAGCTCTGACGGTAAAAGATATGAGGGAAATCTGGCTGACTGGCTGGTGCAGTCCGGTGTAATTGATGAAGATACGGCGCTGTCGGTAAAAGAGGTATTTGAACATGGAGGGGAAGGAAATTTTATCTGCAGCTCTGACAGCAAGACGGATAATATCTGTGTTATGTATCTCCCCGAAAATGAGTACGTTCTTGTGCAGACATTTCCCAAAAATGTGACCCAGAACATGATTAAAGCCGAAAACCGTGTGGGAATACAGCTTGAGGCAATGCTGATTGGAATGTTTGTTCTTTATATTTTTACTCTGCTGTTCCGGGCAAGGCGCGAAAAAAAGGTCCTGAAACAGGAAAACAAGGAGAAAGGCTATATTATTAACGGCATAAATTCTTTGTTTATCCGGTATGCCTTGGTGGATTTTGAGGCAGGAACTTACCGGTATCTGGAGGGAACAAAACCGGAAAACAGCGGACTGGAGGTTGACGGCAGATATGAAGATCTGGCAAGCCATCTATGTGCCATTCTGGCAAATGAAAAAGACCGTCCGGGGTTTGCCGCACAAATCTGTGCAGACGCAGTGGTTGCAGCGTTGGAAGAGCATAACGACATCCGTTTTGAGTGTTATGTACAAAGGGAAAATAAAAGGGAATGGGAGCATATAAATGTAATCTGCCTGGAAAGAAAAGACGGCAGGGCCAGCAAGGCTCTATATACCCGCCAGAATATTACAGATTTGAAAGAAAAAGAACTGCGTATCCAGGCGGAAATGTCCGTTGCAAACCGTAAAGAAAGGCAATATAGAATAGCCATAACATCCAGCGCAATCTGTACTTATGAGTTTAATCTGACGAAAGATCTGCTGGAAGAGGATATTGTCCGCAGAATAGAAGGTAAAAAAATATCCTTGCTGGAGAGGACAGGGCTGAAAGCGCCGTGCAAAGTTTCTGACTGGATGGAGCAAAACAAGGACTATGTGTTAAAGGAATCCATGGAAGAGTACAGTGCCGTTGTGAACGTGGAAAATCTGCGGAAACGTTTTGAGCAGGGGGATTCCGAGGTTACGGCGGAGTATTGGGAGAAAAATTCGGAAGGGAAGGATTTGTGCGTCCGTCAGTCGTTTATCATGACACGGGATGACGACAGCGGCGATATTATGGTGCTGGTTGTGACAAAAGATATTACCGGCAGCGTAAAGAAACAGCGGGAACAGACTCAGGCGCTGCAGGATGCCCTGATGCAGGC
>DNJW01000144.1:0-261 GCA_003488965.1 Lachnospiraceae bacterium
ATGACAAAAGCAGAGATTTTGAAAAGGGAAATATTATCGCAGTACAAGAGCGTACGCCAATTTGCAATCGAAATGCAGATACCGTACAGTACATTGGTAACTGCACTGGATAGGGGAATCGAAGGCATGGCATATGGTACGGTTATTAAAATGTGCGATAAACTGAATCTGAATCCGGTTGATTTTACATCTTTGGAAAAGGGTGCAAATCTTGGCGAGAAGATTTTGGAAAACCGGGTAATGCAGTATTATGTAAAGCTG
>DNJW01000144.1:582-8361 GCA_003488965.1 Lachnospiraceae bacterium
AATGCAGTATTATGTAAAGCTGAATAAGGCTGGCCGTAAGAAGATTCTGGAAATGATGGATGATTATGTACAGCTTGAAAAATATCAAATGAAAGAATAAAACGGGAAAGGGTTATATTCATGCATTATGATTATCTGATTGTAGGAGCCGGATTATTCGGGGCTGTTTTTGCATGTGAAATGAAAAAGAAAGGCAGACGATGCCTCGTAATTGACAGACGGAAGCATATTGGGGGAAACATTTATACGGAAAAAACCTTGGACATTCAGGTACATGTATATGGGGCACATATTTTTCATACATCGGACAAGCGGGTATGGGAATATATTAACCGTTATGCCGAGTTTAACCGTTTTGTCAATTCTCCCGTGGCAGTGTATGGGGATGAACTGTACAATCTGCCTTTTAATATGAATACCTTCAGCCGGATGTGGGGCATTAAAACGCCGGAGCAGGCAAAGGCAAAAATCGAAGAGCAGATACGGGAGCTGAATATTTCACAACCCCAGAATCTTGAGGAGCAGGCATTATCCTTGGCGGGTAAGGATGTATATGAGAAGCTGATAAAAGGATATACGGAGAAGCAGTGGGGACGTCCCTGCAGAGAGCTTCCGGCCTTTATTATCAAGCGTGTGCCGCTTCGTTTTACTTTTGACAACAATTATTTTAATGATTTATATCAGGGAGTTCCTATTGGCGGTTATACAGCAATTGTAGAAAAGATGCTGGAAGGGATAGAAGTGCGTACCGGTACAGCATATAAAGATTTTTTGGAAGGGTGTAAAGACGGCAGTACCAGCTATGGCAAAGTGGTTTACACAGGCATGATTGATGAGTATTTTGACTATAAACTGGGAGTTTTGGAATACCGTTCCCTCAGGTTTGAACAGGAACAGATGCCGGAATGTGATAATTATCAGGGGAATGCGGTGATAAACTATACGGAACGCAGTGTGCCTTACACCAGAATTATAGAGCATAAGCATTTTGAGTTCGGTACTCAGCCGGGAACCGTAATTACCAGAGAATATCCGGCGAAATGGAAGCCCGGCGATGAACCTTATTATCCGGTAAACGACGAACGCAATGAAAAGCTGTTTCAGGAATATGTTAAACTGGCCAAGAAGGAAGACAATGTTCTCTTTGGCGGCAGGCTGGGGCAGTATAAATATTACGATATGGATAAGGTGATTGCCGCAGCGCTGGATATGGCAGGCGCAGAGATGTAGTATATAGGTAAATAAAAAATCCTTCAGGAAACTGCAATGCTGCCAAGCATCGGTTCCGGGAAGGATTTTTTGATGGATTTATCTGACTGCCAGTAAAATACACTGATTAACAGTAGTAGTTAAAAAACATTCCGCTGAATGCGCTGGTAATGTAAGGGGTGAAGTAATTTTTGCCGGGATTTTTATAGGCAATAATTGTCTTGTCAACATATTCCATGGGGTTTAATGAAATCTGATCCATTTTGCGTACCAACGTATTGGCAAAATCCCGGATAGAAGCAAAGTCTTCCTTGGCGTATTCGGACAAAGCTGCTTTTTTCAGTTCGTTTTTATCAATTTCCAAAGTGCCGTTTTCCTGTATATTTAAACCGATAATGTTCAGCTGGCTGCGGTACCGGTTGGAAATAGCTCCCATTTCCCGGACAAGCCGCTGGCTGCCTGCAAAATTATCCCGATAGGATGCGGCAGTCTGGATAAAGTTATTGTAACCCTGCGTCAAGGTACTGATATTTTCTGTTAAGGATTCCACATCTGTCTTGAGGCCGAAGGTTACGCTCTCGCCTTCCATGGGGCTAATCCCGTTGAGGGTCACGTCAAACAGATTGTCAATTGTAAACCGGTTGGAGGCCGAAGTATGCATCTCGCCGTTTAATGTAAATTTGGCATTAGATGCGGGACGGGCCAGAAAATCCAAGCCGAAATAATCTACCGAGCCAGGGCGTTTGCTGGTACGGTTATCGGAAACGGTAAAGAGAGCGGAATCCTTATTCTTTGTCCCTTCTGCAACGGACAGAATCCGAAGGGCGGAGTTGCCTTTTCCGTCTTCTAAAACGTCTGCGCGAAGACCGATTTCCGCA
The DNA here is from genome assembly GCA_003488965.1 of Lachnospiraceae bacterium. Classification (GTDB taxonomy): domain Bacteria; phylum Bacillota; class Clostridia; order Lachnospirales; family Lachnospiraceae; genus Kineothrix. Next base: position 2,670 of record DNJW01000144.1, read on the forward strand.
GTGCTGATTAGTTTGGCCAGCCGGTCGTGAATATCCCTGTTGGTTTCCCCTTCGCGTATATTATATTGAAATTCATAATTCAAATCGTTAATCACTACATCAAAGGAATAAGTGTCGGGCGGCAGTTCCGGTTTGGTGTTGGGAAGAAATGTTCCCAAGTTAACCTGCCCTGAAGCAAGGGAATGAACCTCCATGCTGTAGGTAGGAACCTCCGGGTTTTCGGACTGCTCTCCGATATAATTTACCGATATAATATCCTCGTTGCTGGAATAGGAAGCTTTCTTGTTCAGTATTTTTTCCTCGTCCAGGCCGCCTAAGGAAGCGATGATATTGCGCAGCTGTCTGGCATCTTCCTTGATTCCGACTGCAAAACTTTTGGATGCCCTGCTGGTATCCAGTTTATATAAGGGTGATTCCTTGTTCAGCTTCACAATAGTATTGTATATATTGCGCAGCTCGCTCTTTTTATGGGTATCATAGCGGGTTGAAGCCTTTGGGCTGTAGGTTGTCATATAATAATTATAGACATTATTAAGAATAGCATTATTGTATGCCATATATCCCCCTCCTTTCTTCCATGAAAAATACATCCGCAAGAATCTGTTCCTGCGCGGCTGTCAAATAAAACTGCCATGTATAGGGTATGATTAGATATATTATATCATATTTATCGGAATAAAAAAGGGGAAAAATAACAAAAATCGGAAAGAAAATATGGGAATTTAGTACTTCTCGTTTTGTGTCGTGTTCTTTTCGGGCACGGTATGGTACTATTTTTTTAGACAGGAGGGCTTTTGGATGGATCAGCAGCGGATTGGAAGATGGATAGCCTTTTTACGAAAAGAACAGAAATTAACGCAGGAACAGCTTGCCGAACGCCTTGGTGTGAGCAACCGAAGTGTGTCCAGATGGGAAAATGGACGGGGGATGCCCGATTTTCCGTTGCTATGGGATATTTCCAGGGAATTGAATGTGAGCGTTGCGGAACTGTTAAACGGAGAAAGGGCAGAGGAGGATGTGAGGACTGCCGATGGTATAGAGGTACTTCTGATCTGGGCGGAGCGGGAAAAACAGTACAGAACAAAGAAATTAGGAAAATATTTCGGGGCAGGAATGTTTTGCCTGCTGCTGGCTCTTGGACAGGCGCAGTTTGAGATAGCGGGCCTGTTGTTTCCCAAAATACCGGCAGAATGGATGACCGGGCTTTTGGCTGGGGCGGGGATATGGCTGGAGATACTTGGTTTCTCCTGCAACCGGGAAAAGAATATGCTGACCAGGAAGGAAGTGGAGCTGTTATCTAAGAATGGAGGGATTGTAAAAATGAAAAAAGCACAGGAAATGTTACAATTTGCACAAAAGTACCGGACGGCGGAGCAAAAATGCCATAGAGCTGCCTTTGCGGAACTGGAGAAAGAGCTGCAGGAAGACGAACAGGCGGTTTTTTCGGCAGTAGGAGACAGCTATGCCAGAAATGAGCTGCCGATGATGTGGTATGCGGTTCTGGCAATAACGGAAACGAGAATTTTGATTGGCGGACAGAGAATGAAGGGAATGATTATGGTGCGCTATGAAGTGGAAAGCTTTTTGCTTTCCGATTATTACGGAGCGAAGCAATCGGGAGCATCGGTGATAATCCAGACTGCCCAAGGAGAGCTGAAGCTGGAAGAGGGCAATCCCGGTGTTGCTGCAGACATCGTAAAGGAAATGCAAAGAATTATAGGAAAATAAGAAGGCCGGGGGATGCATTTTTTGCCTGTACGGGCTGGGCTGCTGTTTATACAGACGTAACAGTGCTGCCTTGTATGTTTCTCCTGCCCGTATAGGCAAAAAATATTGCAAAAATCAGTTGACGAAGGGCACAACTTATGGTATTGTTATGACACAAGATTTTAATAGGTCTTTTTTTTATGCTCAAAAATTGGAGGGAAAATAAATGCGTACGAGAATTACTTTAGCATGTACAGAGTGCAAACAGCGTAACTACAATACAACAAAAGACAAGAAGGCACATCCGGAAAGGATGGAGACAAGGAAATACTGCAAATTCTGCAGGAAACATACACTGCATAAGGAAACAAAATAGGACTGGTCTGCAGTTGCTGAAAGGAGTAGCACATGGGAGGTTCCACAAAGACAGATAAGACACCGAAACCAAGCTTTTTTAAAGGTGTTAAAACGGAATTTAAGAAGATTGCCTGGCCGGACAAGGATTCGCTTTTGAAACAGTCCGTTGCGGTTGTCTGCATCTCGGTTGTGGCAGGAGCAATTATTGCAGTATTGGATTTTCTGTTCCAGTACGGCATAGATTTCTTGACAACGTTGTAGAGTGAGGGTGAATAAATGGCAGAGGCAAACTGGTATGTAGTGCATACCTATTCCGGATATGAAAACAAAGTCAAAGCCAATATTGAAAAGACAATCGAGAACAGGCATCTGGAGGAGGAAATCCTCGAAGTCCGCGTTCCTATGCAGGATGTGGTAGAAATGAAAAACGGGGCAAAGAGAAATGTCCAGAAAAAACTGTTTCCGGGTTATGTCCTGATTAATATGGTAATGAATGACGATACATGGTATGTAGTCAGAAATACGAGAGGCGTTACCGGTTTTGTAGGGCCGGGAAGTAAGCCGGTGCCGCTTACAGAAGCTGAGATGAAGCCGTTAGGCATTAAAACGGAAAATATTACGGTTGATTTTGCCGAAGGCGATACCATTGCAGTTATTGCCGGTGTATGGAAGGATACGGTAGGCATGGTCCAGAGGATGGATTACGGAAAGCAGACGGCGACAATAAATGTGGATTTGTTCGGCAGGGAAACTCCTGTTGAAATAGGCTTTGCAGAAGTAAGGAAAATGAGCTGAGCCAATCAAAGTAACGGTATTTTTGCCGGATTTCCGGCTTAAATATAAAGAAGCAGCAGCGGATGCGCAGAAAGGTGTGTCTGCGGCGATATGTAAAGTTCCGGGAAGCGGCCGGAACAGTGGGAGCAGCGCCGGAACAGGCGGATGCGCCATACCACAATATTTTAGGAGGTAGCCAAAATGGCAAAGAAAGTAGAAGGATACATCAAGTTACAGATTCCTGCCGGCAAAGCAACACCGGCTCCGCCAGTTGGTCCTGCACTTGGACAGCATGGTGTAAACATTGTTGAATTTACGAAGCAGTTCAACGCAAGAACGGCAGACAAGGGAGATACCATTATTCCTGTAGTGATTACGGTATACGCAGACAGAAGTTTCAGTTTTGTTACAAAGACTCCTCCTGCTGCAGTACTTTTGAAAAAAGCATGCAACATTAAATCCGGTTCTGCAGTACCGAACAAGACAAAGGTTGCAACGGTTTCAAAAGACAAGCTGAGAGAAATTGCAGAGATGAAGATGCCGGATTTAAATGCAGCATCTGTAGAAGCGGCGATGAGCATGATTGCCGGTACTGCGAGAAGCATGGGAATTACGGTGGAAGAATAGGAATATAACAAAAATAAAATTGGGAGACAGCAGCAGAAGGGAGAAAAGCCCGGATGCAGGGCTGCCGGTTGAACCATAGGAGGATTAGAAATGAAACGTGGAAAAAAATATAAAGAGGCTGCGAAGCAGATAGACCGTCTTACTCAGTATGAACCGGCGGATGCAATTGCGCTTGTTAAAAAGACAGCAGCAGCTAAATTTGATGAAACCGTTGAAGTCCATATCAGGACTGGATGTGACGGACGTCATGCGGAGCAGCAGATTCGTGGCGCTGTCGTACTGCCGAACGGTACGGGCAAAGAAGTAAAGGTTCTGGTATTTGCAAAAGGAGATAAGGTTGGGGAGGCAGAAGCGGCAGGAGCAGATTATGTCGGCGGCGACGAACTTATCCCTAAGATTCAGAATGAAGGATGGTTAGACTTTGACGTCGTAGTTGCAACACCTGATATGATGGGCGTTGTGGGCCGTCTCGGTAAGACTCTCGGACCGAAAGGCCTCATGCCGAATCCGAAGGCCGGTACGGTAACGATGGATGTAACAAAAGCTATTAAGGATATAAAAGCCGGTAAGATTGAGTATAGACTGGATAAATCCAATATTATTCATGTGCCTGTGGGCAAAGCTTCTTTTACAGAGGAGCAGCTGGAGCAGAACTTCAATGCACTTATGGAAGCTATCGTGAAAGCAAGACCTTCAGCAGTAAAGGGCCAGTTCTTAAGAAGCATTACATTGTCCTCTACCATGGGTCCTGGCGTAAAGGTAAACGTTGCGAAATTTTAATGGGACATTTATAGAAGAAAGAGACGTTGAGACCATCTGCATGGGAAATCCTGCAGATGGTTTTTGTCTTGGACGAGGAATTCTTTATTATTATGAAGAAAAAGAGAAGAAAGAAAAGAAAAAGCCATTTTTTAAATATCATGCTGATTTTCTGGACCGTTTTCGGAACTGTTATTATTGCGGGAATGCTGCTGTTCCTGCTGCATAAAAGCATGGGAAAAAACAGCGGAACCGCAGAAAGGGAAGAAGATTCTTTAGAGGCTGTTTCCGAAATGGAGACGGGAAATATTCTCCGGGAAGAGGAATCCGCTGTTTCGGTATCCGAACAGCCAGAGGTTCCAACGCCGGAGGATGGGCAGGAAGAAGAAGCGGAAGAGGAGCCTGCAGGGAAATATGACGATATACTGAGCGACGGGACATATATGGCGGAAAACAACATTTATGCTAAGGAAACAGCAAAAGAGGGTGAGGTAACAATTGCTTTTGCCGGAGATATTCTGTTTGACCCAAGTTATAGCGTGATGGCAGGGCTGCTGCAGAGAGCCAACGGAATATATGACTGCATTTCCGCGGATTTAATGGATGAAATGAAAAATGCGGATATTATGATGATAAATAACGAATTTCCGTATTCGGGCAGAGGTACTCCGACGGAGGGAAAACAGTTTACTTTCCGGGCAAAACCGGAATCCGCTTCGATTCTGGAAGAGATGGGTGTGGATATTGTCTCTCTTGCCAATAACCATGCATATGATTACGGCAAGGATGCCTTGCTGGATACTTTTGAGATTTTGTCGGATATCGGCATGCCTTATGTAGGGGCGGGGCATAATCTGGAAGAGGCTGCCAGACCGGTATATTTTATCGCAGGAGACTTGAAAATAGCCATCGTATCAGCCACCCAGATAGAACGTATGGACAATCCGGATACAAAAGAGGCTACCGAAACTGAACCAGGAGTATTCCGCTGCCTGAACCCGGATAAGCTGCTTGAGGCTGTACGGGCGGCAAAGGAAAACAGTGATTTTGTGATTGTATATATCCATTGGGGAACGGAAAATACGGCGGAGGTGGACTGGGCACAGCTGGACCAGGGACCGAAAATAGCAGATGCGGGGGCGGATTTGATTATCGGGGATCATCCCCATTGCCTGCAGCCCATACAATATGTAAACGGAGTTCCCGTGGTATACAGTCTGGGAAATTTCTGGTTTAATTCCAGGGAGGTGGATACCTGTCTGGTGAAGGCGGTAATTGGAGAAGACGGGCTTAAGTCCTTGCAGTTTGTGCCGGCGCTGCAGAAAGGGTGTGTCACATCCATGCTTCATGAAGATGAGAAAAACAGGGTGCTGGATTATATGCGTTCGATTTCCCCCAAGATAATGATTGACGAGGAAGGGTTTATTACGGAAAAGGTTCAGTGATGTTCCTCCTGCCCGCTTCGTTG
>DNJW01000345.1 GCA_003488965.1 Lachnospiraceae bacterium
GATCCGGTTTCACACCTGTGAAGAGCGCAAAAACGGCGTTCTTCCGATAACTTTGTTTGTATCGGCAGAATGGATTGGCAGAATGGAGGGTTTTATGCAGAAAATCAGATGGATGGGGAAGTTTTGTACAGTTTGGCTTGTTTTGGCTGTTATGGTCAGTTTTTGCGGCTGTACGAATTTTTTCCCTGATTCGGAGACGCAGATAAAAAATTATGAACCAACTTCGGAATTAGAAGAAGAGCAGGAACAGGAGGAGATTGTTTCTATAGAATGGGAAGATGCTTTGGAGCTTGCAGCGGACTATCTGCAGAGTATGACGCTGGAGGAAAAGGTCGGGCAGATTTTTGTTGTCAATCTGGAGCAGCTTGACCGCCGGAAGGGCAATTACTATGAATTTCGTAAATATACGAAAGCGATGAAGGAAAGTATTGAAAAATATCATGTGGGCGGCGTGATTTTGTTTTCCAGAAATATTGCGAAGAGAAAACAGACGATGGCGTTGACATCGTCGCTTCTTTTGGCAGACCGTACCCCGCTTTTTATTTCTGTTGACGAAGAGGGGGGAAGGGTGTCCAGAATCGCTGCAAATAAAAAGATGAAAACAACGCTTTTTCCCTCTGCTGAGGAAATTGGAGAAACAGAAGATGATGATTATGTCTATGAGATGGGGAAAACTATAGGCTCTGAGATAAAAGAGCTTGGTTTTAATGTGGATTATGCCCCAGTTGCAGATGTAAAGACGAGTGAACTGAATGAGGAAATCGGTGACCGTTCTTTTGGAAGTGATCCGGACAAGGTGTCAGAATATGTCAGCGCATTTATTCAGGGACTCCACAGGACAAATACCGGAGCGGCGATAAAGCATTTTCCGGGGCAGGGTTCTTCAAATGGCGATACACATAAAGAGAGCGTAGATATTGACAGCAGTATTGCAAGGCTCCGTAAGACTGACTTTGTCCCTTTTAAAGCGGGGATTGCTGCAGATGCTGATTTTGTGATGGTTTCTCATATTTCTGTCAGCAAAGTGACAGAAACTGCTGTTCCGGCAAGTATGTCAGATTTGATTATGCAGACGATTCTGCGGGATGAGCTTGGTTTTCGGAAAGTTATTATTACTGATGCATTTGATATGGCAAGCATTATTGATTATTATACGCCTGGGGAAGCGGCATATAATGCATTTAAAGCAGGTGCCGATATAATACTGATGCCGCAGGATTTAGAGGCAGCATATCAGGAGATTCTGACGAAGGTACAGGATGGAACAATTGAGCAGGCACAGCTTGACAATTCGGTACTGCGCATTCTGGCTGTGAAAATACAGCGGGGGATTTTGTCAGGGGAACAGCTTAAGTCTACGCCAGAACCTGTGGAGACCGCAACGCCAGAGGTTACAAAGAAGCCGGATAAAAAGGCAAAGGACAAGAAACCAAAGAAGAAAAAACAACAGGAATCCTGAAAGAATACTTGCGATTTTTATGGAAATTGTTATAATGTAAATTGTGATAAATTGTGGCTAATCACGGTTGCTTTTATGATTCAGGGGATGCTTAAGAGGGCATACCCCGCATAATGAGGAGGATTAACATGAAGAAGCTGGATATGGTATACGAAGGCAAGGCTAAGAAGGTATTTGAAACAGAGGATAAGGATGTGGTTATCGTTGATTATAAGGACGATGCAACGGCATTTAACGGAGAGAAAAAGGGAACAATTGTTGGAAAAGGCGTGATTAATAACCGTATGACAAATTATTTATTTCAGAAGCTTGAAGAAAGCGGAGTGCCGACTCATTATGTAGAGGAGCTAAGTGACAGGGAAACAGCTGTAAAGAGGGTTGAGATTATACCGTTAGAGGTAATTGTGCGCAATGTGGCCGCTGGAAGTTTTTCAAAGAGGCTTGGCATAGAGGAAGGTTTTAAGCTTCTCTGCCCAACGTTAGAGTTCAGTTATAAGGATGATGCGCTGGGAGACCCGTTGATTAACGATTATTTTGCGATTGCGATTGGTGCGGCAACGAGGGAAGATATTGATACCATTACAAAGTATGCTTTTATGGTAAATGATTTCTTAAAGAAGTTTTTCGATGAGTGTGGTATTGATTTGATTGATTTTAAGATAGAATTTGGTAAGACAAGTGATGGGACGATTATTCTGGCAGATGAGATTTCGCCGGATACCTGCCGTTTCTGGGATAAAAAGACGCATGAAAAGCTGGATAAGGATCGTTTCCGCAGAGACCTTGGCGGTGTGGAAGACGCTTATCAGGAAGTGGCAAAAAGAATTGGACTGATTGATTAAGGAATACTTTTTCTATTTTTAATGGAACATTCAAAATAGAGAAAGGCGAGGGATAAAAATGAATAATGAAATAGAGGATTCAAAGCTGAAGGAAGAATGCGGCGTATTTGGAATGTATGATTTAGACGGAAATAATGTGGCATCATCTATTTATTATGGATTATTTTCCCTGCAGCACAGGGGACAGGAAAGCTGCGGCATTGCTGTCAGCAGGACAGATGGGCCAAAACGAAATTCGGCAGCCTGTAAGGGAATGGGGCTTGTGAATGATGTCTTTGACTCAGAGAGCCTTGAAAAGATGGAGGGTGACATCGGGGTTGGACATGTCCGGTATTCCACGGCAGGAGCCAGTATTGCAGAGAATATACAGCCTCTTGTATTAAATTATATCAAGGGGACGCTTATGGTAGCACACAATGGAAATCTGGTCAATGCAGTACAGTTAAGGGAGCAGCTTGAGTTAAGCGGCGCAATTTTCCAGACAACGATTGATTCGGAGGTGATTGCTTATCTGATTGCGAGGGAGCGCCTGAATACAGGTACGGCAGAGGATGCCGTAAAGAATGCGATGAAAAAGCTTTCGGGTGCATATTCCTTAGTGGTTGCCAGTCCAAGGAAATTGATAGGAGCCAGGGATCCACATGGGTTTCATCCGCTTTGTATTGGAAAGAGGGATAACGCCTATATTCTTGCGTCAGAAACCTGTGCATTAGACACTGTTGGGGCAGCTTTTGTCCGTGATGTGGAGCCGGGAGAAATTGTTACAATTACAGCCAAAGGCATTGAATCGGATAAAAGCATGGCAATTGAAAAGCCTGCCAGATGTATTTTTGAATATATTTATTTTGCAAGACCGGACAGTTATTTTGATGGTGTTTGTGTGCACAACTCCAGAATTGCAGCGGGACGTATCCTGGCGCAGACATATCCTGCGAAAGCAGATATTGTTGTCGGGGTTCCGGAGTCAGGAAATGCTGCGGCAATGGGATTTTCCCTGGAATCGGGGATTCCATATGGAACAGCCTTTGTAAAGAACAGTTATGTTGGAAGAACCTTTATTAAACCGAAGCAGTCAGCAAGGGAATCCAGTGTGATGGTAAAGCTGAATGTGTTAAAAGAGGTGGTAAAAGGGAAACGGGTAGTTATGGTGGATGATTCTATTGTGCGGGGGACGACGAGTGCGCGTATTGTTACGATGTTAAAAGAGGCTGGGGCAACAGAAGTCCATGTACGTATCAGCTCTCCGCCATTCCGTTATCCATGCTATTTTGGGACGGATGTTCCTTCCAGCAGCCAGTTGATTGCCTATAACCATTCTGTGGAAGAAATTGCAAAAATAGTAGGTGCGGATTCTTTGGGATATCTGGAACTAGACAGGTTAAATGAGCTGATTGAGGGAGATATGGGGTATTGCCATGCCTGTTTTTCCGGAGAGTATCCAGTGAAGCCGCCGGAAGAAGATATTCGTGGAGATTATGAAAAATAGGTTACTATTCACAGCTGGTTTCAGAAAATAGTCAAACTCCTCGTGCTTGCACGTAGGAGGGTGAGTATTTTCTGAAATCAGCGTGTAG
>DNJW01000034.1:0-3524 GCA_003488965.1 Lachnospiraceae bacterium
ATTTTAATCATTAAAGCATAAGAAGTATCCGTTATTCTTAATTATAATAGTAAATATAATAAATTGTGCCAAGGAGTTTATTGGCTGTGTGGAGGTTGTTATGGATAAGAGATGGTGGAAGGAAGCGGTTGTTTATCAGATTTATCCCAGAAGTTTTATGGACAGTAACGGAGATGGAATCGGGGATTTAAAAGGAATTACAAGCAGGCTGGATTATTTAAAATATTTGGGGATTGATGTTATCTGGCTGTCCCCGGTGTATCAGTCTCCTAATGACGACAATGGTTATGATATCAGTGATTATCAAGCGATTATGGATGAATTCGGTTCCATGGAAGATTTTGATGAAATGCTTTCGGAGGCTCATAAAAGAGGTATCCGCATTGTAATGGATTTGGTGGTAAACCATACTTCCGATGAACATAAATGGTTTGTGGAAAGCAGAAAGTCGAAAGAAAATCCTTATAGGGATTATTATATCTGGCGGGAAGGGAAGGAAAGCGGTAAAGCTCCTAATAACTGGGGTGCATGTTTTGGAGGCTCCGCATGGGAATACGACAAAGAAACGGAAATGTATTATTTGCATATGTTTTCGAAAAAACAGCCTGATTTGAATTGGGATAATCCAAAGGTGCGTCAGGAAGTATTTGATATGATGACATGGTGGTGCGAAAAAGGTATTGATGGATTCCGCATGGATGTAATCAGTATGATATCAAAGACAAAGGAAATGCCGGATGGGGAAGTACATGATTTTTATGGGGATGCTAATCCCTATTGTGTAAATGGACCTAATGTTCATGCATATCTGCAGGAGATGAATGAAAAAGTACTGTCAAAATATGATATTATGACAGTAGGGGAAACCCCTGGGGTAACAACAGAACTGGCAAAGCAGTATGCCGGTGAAAATGGTCATGAACTGAATATGGTATTTCAGTTTGAGCACGTGGAGAGTGACGGAAAATATGGAAAATGGACGGATGAGAAGGTTTCTCTTATCAGATTAAAAAAGACTATGTCCAGATGGCAGACTGAATTATATGGGAAGGCTTGGAACAGCTTATTCTGGGATAATCATGACCAGCCCAGGGCGGTTTCCCGTTTTGGGGATGACAGACCTGGATACAGAGAGGTTTCGGCAAAGATGCTGGCAACTTGTCTGCATATGATGCAGGGTACTCCTTATATTTATCAGGGCGAAGAATTGGGCATGACAAATTATCCTTTTCAGAATATGGAAGAATTCCGTGATATTGAAAGTATAAATGCATACAATGAATGGTGCGGGAGCGGTCTGTTGTCTCACCAAATATTTTGGCCGTGCCTTGCAGGAAAGAGCAGGGATAATGCCAGAACGCCGGTACAGTGGGATGATTCGGAGAATGCCGGTTTCAGTACGGGAACTCCATGGATTGCGGTAAATCCCAATTATAAGGAAATCAATGCCAAAGCAGAAACGGCGGATACCGGTTCCGTTTTTCATTATTATAAAAAGTTAATCGCTTTAAGAAAACAGAATCCGGTAATTGTATATGGAAAATATGAGCTTTTATTGGAAGACAGTGAGGAATTATTTGTTTACACAAGAGCTTTAGACGAGAAAAAGCTTTTGGTTGTCTGCAGTTTTTCAGATGAAGAAGAGAAATTTACTATACCGGATGAATTTATAGGTGCATCTTGCATTATATCAAATAGGGATAATGTGTATGGCAGTGGAAGGATAGCGCTTCAGCCGTATGAGGCTTTTGTTTTAATGAAAGAGTAATTAGGGAGCAGGATATGGTTTTCGGTTTAGGGGTACTGGACCGGAGATGGTTTCTCTTGAAACATATAAAGTCATGTCAGGTTTTGTAGACAGTGTCCATTTGACAAGGCGGATGCGTTTGTGTTCGATTTCAAGGCAGGTGATACAGCGGGGGTGAACACAGCTCCCGCTGTTATAATAATAACAGTCTTCTTCTGAAAGAGCAGGACGATGGGTATGGCCGGTAATCAGGATGTGGTTTTCCTGCTCCGCCCAATGATGAAGCCGTTCTTCCGCTTTGTGTTTTCTTGTATAATTTTTAGCAGCACTGGTGGGGTCAAGAACGCCGAAATGTTCCAGAGGTTTCCATAAATAACGGACAAGAAAGCGGGAAAAACGCCATAAAGTGGAATTAAATAAATCGGTCTGGTGTCCATGGGTAAGATAAATATCTATGGGAGAATTGCTTTCTAATATAATTCCCGGATAAAAAGGAATATTCGGAATAGAGGTCTCGTTTTCCGAATAGAAATTGTCTTCCGGAATACAGTGACAATGGCTGCAATGCTTTTCAGTATAGCGGCTATTCTTTTTAATCATATCATGGTTGCCGTAAAGCATATATAAGCGGTTTTGTTTATGGAAAAGGGAAAGGAGAAGAAAAACATTGCTATGAGTTTCTATAATTTGTTTCATGCTGCGGTTTTCCCATAGTTCATCCCCGTCTCCTAATTCAATGTATGTGTAGCCTGATTTATAATAATGCTGTAAGGCAGCAAAATACAAGTTTTGATTTTTTAAAAAATTATCATTAGAATTTCCTATGCCGCGGTGGCAATCGCTGATAAGGACATATTTTGAACGTTCTGTAAGAGGGAGCCTTAGCGCTCCCTCAAAGGATTTGGAAAGACGTGAATAGTAACCCATCTTCTTACCTTCTTTTTCGTTTTATTTTTTTATACTTTTTAATGCGCAAAATTTTTCGGAATGTGAAAGGAAGATAGTAGTATAGATATAATATTTTATCTAAAGAAAGACAGAATGGTCTGGTAACAGATAAGTATACTCTGCACCAGAAATAATTGATGCATTGTACAACATTAATTCTTAAGCGGCGGAAAAATCCATATTTATGAAATGATTTTGTAAATGAAAAGCTGACAGTGTTATGGCAGACGCAAATATCTTTGCGGCAATAACCGGTATTTTCCAGCCCTTGTGCAAAAGCTTCCGCCATTTCATGATGAGGAAAGGAAATACTGGCGCGCATATATAAATCTTTCGGATTGGAAAACCTTCCTACAGAAAATGCGGTCAGCCACCAGTGCCTTGCTCCTACATCTGCTATTCCCATGCCTTTTCGGAAAAGATTAAAGGATAATCCTGCCATATCTTTATCTTCAACGCTTTGGAAAACAGTAGTATTCCATTGGTCTTTTGGAATAATATCATCTGCATAGTAAATTCCAATCTCTCCTCCTGTGTTTATGCCGTACTGCCCTTTCCAAAATTCAATAAGCCATGTTCTTCCGTTATAGTTGAAATAAACGGGAAGGCAGTCGAAAACCATATGAAAGGTAAGAGCGGATTTATCATATAGGGAGCAATAACCGAATTTTCTCTGCAAAGCATCGATACGCGAAGTGAAAATATCCTGCGCAGCGATATAACGGAATCCAAAAGGTTCGATTAATTCATCCAAAAGACAGCATTTTTCTTTGGTAGACATACAGCAGATTTTTTTGATAATTTTTTTCCGTCTCCAGTAGTTCAAACA
>DNJW01000034.1:3738-4374 GCA_003488965.1 Lachnospiraceae bacterium
TTCCGTCTCCAGTAGTTCAAACAGAAAAAGAAAAGAAGTATCAGGAAAAAAATACCGAAAAACAGATACATAACAATACCTTCATAATTAGTTTGTTATATATTATGTTAATATGTCGAAATCGGTACTATGAAGAAAAAATTTATGGGGATATATGAATCAGGGTTCCTTTTCCCTTATATCCGGCATCCCCGGTAATCTGAGGGACATTTTTTTCTCCCTGAAAATCAGATATATCAGAAATATGAACATGCCCGGCAATAATTGCTGCAACAGGGCTATCCTTGGCAGCAGTTAAACTCATAAATTCTGCAGAAACATCGTTAGGATAAATACCTCCATGAATTCCCCCGCCCAATAATACTCCCTGCTGCCAAAGAGGAGATGTCTTTTCTAAAAGGGACTCGGTATAGAAAGGTACATGAAGCAAAAGAATAACCGGTTTATTTTTTTTAAGAATTTTCTTATAGTTTTCTAAAGCTTCAGAATGAATCTGATTGCTGCTGTTATCTACCGCAACCACAATAAAATCATCAAATTCCAATGTATGAATCACAGTACTCCCATCCGAATCATCTTCAGAGGAACCATCCTCAGAGGAATCATCCTCTACAGAACCGTTTGAAATATTTATAT
>DNJW01000148.1 GCA_003488965.1 Lachnospiraceae bacterium
CATATCCTCCGCACAGCAGGTCATCGCCATTCTTCCGGGTACAAAAAATCCCTTCGGGAATCCTTCCGGTTTCATTACCATGGCCACAAACTGTACTTTTTTGCCGATATATCTTTCCAGATGATCCAAAGAATCCAAATACCAGATGCCGTATCCCTGATTGTCCAGCTCAATTATTTCATCCTCCAGACTATACGGAAGATCATCTTCCATGATTTCGTCAATCTCTCCTTCCGAATTTTCAAATACAATATCAGCCTTCTGGTTAATCGCCTTAATATTTCTCTTATAGCTGTTCAAATCCTCAATACCGTCGCATCGGTTAAAAATAATCAGTTCCGATTTCCTTATCATTTCCGCCAATAGCGTTTTCATATTGTTAAAATACATGGGAAAGGTGGAAGCATCTATGGTTGTTACTTGCTGCTCCAGCGTCCAGTGCCACGGCAGCTTCATATTCTTGTAATTCCACATACCGTTGTACTCAATAATAATCCGCTCCGGCTTATGCTTTTTTTCAAGTTCTATCAGATGGGAAGGATTGAAATCCTCCTCGTCCTCTATAAGCTCCAGCACAGTCCTGCTTTCCCTCAATAAAATATCGCTGTATTCGATTTCTCCTTCTTCGCAAAGAATTAAAAGAGTTTTCCCCTTAATCCGGAAATAAGGCTGTCCTAACGTATAAGTAATAAACTCTGTCTTTCCGCTTTCCAGAAAACCGTTAATCATATAAACTGGTTTCATTTATGACCTCCGTTCCTGACAAACTATTTATGAAAAAGTTTTTTCAGTTTCTCCTCTTCCAGCTTAGAACCAATCACGCATATCTTGCCCGTTACATCCGGTTTTCCTTCCCTGATATCGCATTCGCCCGGTACATAATCAAAATATACCCATGTTCCGTCACCGGCAGGAACCATTCCCTTCGCCCTAAGAACCAATCCGTATTCGTTTTCTTTTTCCAGTTCCTGCAGCAGCCTATCCACTTCCTCCGCTGTATATGATGCAGGCGTTTCCATTCCCCAGCTGGTAAATACCTCGTCTGCATGGTGGTGGTGATGATGTCCATGACTGCACTCTTCCCCGTCATGTTCATGATGATGCTCCTGGCAGCATTCTTCCCCGTCGTGTTCATGATGGTGTTCCTCATGATGATGCTCATGGCAGCATTCTTCCCCGTCGTGTTCATGGTGATGCTCATGCTCATGTTTTCTGCGCACTTCCTCCATCAGTTCGGCTTCCAGGTCTTTTGCTCCTTCAATGGTCTCCAGAATATTTTTTCCCTCCAGTTCTTCCCAAGGAGTCGTCACAATGGTTGCCTTCCCGTTATGCTCTCTGATTAAATTTACGCATGCCTCAAGTTTCTCCCCGGTTATCTTTCCGGTTCTGCTTAAGATAATAGTTCCTGCATTTTCAATCTGGTTAATGAAAAACTCCCCGAAATTCTTCATGTACATTTTGCATTTCACCGCATCCACTACAGCTACCGCACTGTTCAGCTGCACTTCTGCCTCCGATACCACATCTTGTACCGCTTTCATGACATCCGACAGTTTGCCTACCCCGGAAGGCTCTATCAAAATCCTTTCCGGTGCATAGGTATCCAGCACTTCCTTTAATGATGTGCCGAAATCTCCTACCAGGGAACAGCAGATGCAGCCCGAATTCATCTCCTTGATTTCAATTCCCGATTCCTTCAAAAAACCGCCGTCAATGCCGATTTCACCGAATTCATTTTCTATTAATACTACCTTTGTATCTGCCAAAGCCTCTTTTAACAGCTTCTTTATCAATGTGGTCTTACCGGCTCCCAGAAAACCGGATACAATATCAATTTTAGTCATCTTTATATGCGCTCCTTTCCAAAAACTTCATTCTTTAATGTATTTTGCACTTGTTTTGAGTTTATGTCAAGTTTTACGCAAAAAACATATTGACTGGTACATCACCCAGAACTCATCTTTCCATTCTCACAACCATCTCGGTTGTTCCTTCTTCTATCCGCCGTTTCTGTGTCAGCACAAAACCATGGTTTTGATAAAAGCGGATTGCCCTGTCATTCTTTTCCAGCACAAATAACCAACGGACATCAAATTTCTGAATTGCAAAATCAATCAGCATTGCCCCAATACCGTTATTCTGAAAAAAACAATCTACATACAGTTCTTTTATCCACTTACCCTCTATGTGAATCATTCCCTTTACAAATTCATCATCATATACCCAAATATTTTCCAGCATTTCCGGATTGGCTATATATTCTTCTGCCAAAGGAACCACTTGTATCTCGCCGAACGAAACCTTATCATTATGAAAAATCCTTCTATAATTCATTCTCTTTGTAAAAACCAGTATTTCCGCAATTCTTGATACGTCTCTTAATGCTGCCTTTCTGATATAACCCATATCAATCTCTCCCTTTCTGCCCTTTAGAGGGCTTTTATATACCAGCTATACCCACTAAAGATGAATACCTTCTTTTCCTCTTGAAAAACCGGAGCCAGCGACTGTTCAAACCACTTTTGTACCTCTTCTGTACTTCTTCCCTCTCCCTCAATTTTAGCATTCACATTGGACTGTATCATCATAAACCGGATAAAAGCCTCCATGTCAAATTCATATTCCATCTCATGGCTCACTTGGCGCAGCATGGAAAATCCATAAGGTCTTACATCGTCCTTTGTCCATATATGCTCATTGCGGGATGGTCTGGGAAACTCTTCCAGATAAGCATGATGCCACCATGAAAAATATTTTTCACTTCTGCTCCCTTTCATTTTATCGGATATTCCGAAATCATAAATGATAACATACCCATGCTCATTCATAATTTTTTTTAGATTCCGCAAAAAAGCTCCTCTCTCTACCCACTGGATGACACCGGCCGCCGTAACAATATCATATCCTCCTGCCACGGCGGGAATCTCCTCCGCTTTGCTTACAATGAAATCATAGCCCTGCCTGTCTGCACATACCTCTTTTGCCGCCTCTATCATTTTTGCTGAAATATCCGCCCCCGTCACATGACTGCATATCTCCCTTAAAGCTTTGGAAGAAAGACCGGCGCCGCATCCTGCATCCAGCCCATTGGCAAACTTTTTATCCGTAACTTCCTTCCTGAACCGGTCAATCACCTGCCTATGCAGAAAAGGTCTGTTCCTATACCCTTGTACAATCCGTTGATAATCAAAGTCTTTGCTGTTCATTCTTTTCCTCTCAAGTAATGCGCTGATGCGCATGCATGTCATCAATTTCCTACCGAAAGTTGGTGACATGTGGTATAATAGTTAATTGGAATTTTGTAATCGCTTAAACATATAAAACCAGAAAGGACACACCGATTATGATGACTACAAAAAAACTATATGATGAAGATGCCTACCGGACCCAGTTTAATGCCTCCGTTCTTTCCTGCGAACCTCACCCGGTTTCAGACAAAGAGGCCGAAGCCCGGATACCTCTTTATGATATTGTACTGGACCAAACTCTCTTTTTTCCTGAAGAGGGCGGGCAGAATGCCGATACCGGTTCGGTCAATTCCCATCCGGTGCTTGATGTGCAGATAAAGGACGGAATCATCGTCCACACTACTGATGCTCCCTTTGCCCCCGGCAGCGAAATTACCGGACAGATAGACTGGAAGCCCCGTTATTCCAATATGCAGCAACATTCCGGGGAACATATTATATCCGGACTGGTTCACTCCTACTTCGGTTATGACAATGTAGGTTTCCATCTGGGCGTCAAAAACGTGACCTTGGACTTCAACGGTTTCCTGACTCCAGAGCAGCTGGAACTGATAGAAACCCTTGCCAATGAAGCAATTTACCAGAACATTGAAATCAATGCAGTCTATCCTCCTAAGGAGCAGCTGGATATTTTGGAATACCGCAGCAAAATAGAATTGACCGGTCCGGTCCGCATTGTTACTATCCCCGGATACGATATCTGCGCCTGCTGCGCTCCCCATGTAAAGCGGACTGGGGAAATCGGTATCATAAAAATAACCGATGCTGTCAGATATAAAGGAGGCATACGTATCAGTATCCAATGCGGGAACCGTGCACTGGAGGACTTCCGGATGAAACAGCAGCAGCTCAATGCCATTTCTGTCCTTTTGTCCGCCAAACAAGAAACGGCAGCCGATGCGGTTGCCAAACTAAAGGAAGATATGTTTACCCTCAAAGGCCAGATGTTCGCCCTTCAAAACAGCCTGATAGAACAGAAAGCCGCTGCCATTTTGCAGGAATCGGAAAATCTGCTGCTGTTTGAAAGCCATCTGGAACCAGCTATGCAGAAAAACTATGCCAATCTTCTGACAGAAAAGTGTTCCGGCATTTGTATCATTTTTACCGGCAATGACAAAGAGGGCTACCGCTATATCATAGCATCCCTTTCCCAAGATGTCCGGCCTCTTAACAATCTTCTGAAAACACAGCTTCAAGCCAAAGGCGGCGGCAGCAAAGAAATGGTACAAGGCTCCTGCCATTCTTCAAAAGAACAGATATGTCACTTATTTGAAAACTGTGCCGGTCAATATCTTAACGGCCGTCTGCAGCTTTATACATAATTTTAATAGGGGATTCCAAAGGAATCCCCCTCTGCTCTGTCAAAACCAGAGAAATCTATTTCCCAATTAATTTATCCGTCTGCATGATATGTTCTACCAGCCAGTCCGTTACAAACTTCAGCAAATCTTCAATTGCTTTTTCCTGGTCATCATCAACCACGTCCAAATCTATAGACTCCAGCTTCTGCCTGAAATTGTCATGCTGAACCTTCTGCGTAAACATCCGTTTGTACTGGATGCTTTCCATATAAGCTTCCTCATGTTCAAAATGCATATGCGTATAATCTTTCAGCCTCTGAATCAATGCTGCTATATCGTCATACTTGTCCGGCACAAATTCATTTTTGCATAACTCATAGATTTCATCTGCTATTCCAAACAATACCTTATGTTCACTGTCAATAGACTCAATTCCTGTTAAATATTCATCCTTCAACTCGTACATAAACAACCACCTCTCCTAACTCTATGATATTTTAAATATCATACCATAGATTACCGGAAATGAAAATTCTTTTTTCAAAAGTAATTATGCTCTATCCGGCACCGGTTACTTCTCCACCCGGATTACCCCATTATTCTCTATTTCCTTATTGCTGCCTACAATCACCTCTTCCTCCTTTGCCACGGTGCCGGTCTCCAGGGCAGCATAATCATCGTTCCTGTCAAGAACCTTTACATAGCGCATCTCCACATATCTTTCTCTTCCCAGTATTCCTTCCCTTACCCCTGCCAGATAAATATAATACCGCCCTCCTGCTCCTTCCTGATGCAGGGCATCTGCCGGAATACAGCATTCATAGCTTTCCGAAGCTTCATATTTTGTCATACTCCCGCTCATCCCAAGCGTCCCGCTGTCCTGGGGCAGATAGACTACGGCACGGTAAAAACCGGAAGCATCCTCTTCCAAATAGTTGATTTCCAGTTCTCTTTTTCCTTCCGGCGTGTCCAATGTGACGGTATCCCCCTGATTGACATATTTCTTCTGTTCCTTGCTAATCAATGTTTCAAACTGATAGGGCACCTCTTTATCCGCACAGACTATCGCCGCCCCGTCTGCCGTTCTCTCCCCTACCGTTACATTGACCCTTGTTACCGTAGCGTTCCTGTCGCTGGCTACCTTTCCCTCCGCTTTATATATCTCACGATACTTTTCAATGTCTTTTGTCAGGTTTTCCAGCTCCATCCGGTAGATTTCCAGAGTACTGTCTATCCTGTCCGGCTCCCCGGCATCCTCCAGCTTCCTGTCCGCATCCCGGAGATTGTCCGCATTGCCGGTCAATGCATCCTCCCTTTCATATTCCGCACTTTGCACACTTTTCTCCAAAGCCTCTTTTTCATTTTCCCAAGCCGTCTTTTTACTGTCTTCTCCGTCAAAATCCGGCTGCTGCTTGGGATTCGCCATATAATTCTCGTAACTGCCCTGGGAAGCCGCCAGCCTGTCCTTTGCCTCCTGCAGCTCTTTTTCCGCTTTCTCTATTTCCTCCCCGTTTCCGCTTTCTTTTATTTCTTTCAGATGCTTTTCCTTTTCCGCCACATTGACCTGATTGCCGGATACCGTAGCTGCCATCTGCTTTCCTTCTTCTACCCAGGCATTATAGTCACTGTAAGCCTTCTTTCTTTCCTCTTCGGAGGTTATGTCCAATCCCTTACCGTTAAAATCCGACAACTTTTCTTCTGCCTGCTGCAGCTTTCTGTCCGCCCGTTCCAGCGCGATTCCTGCTTTATCCTGAGTTACTTCCAAATCCTCCTTCGCACGGCTGATATCCCTCTGTCGTCCCAGCTCATCCAATGCACGGTTTCTTTCCAAATCCTTTATCTGATATTCCAGTTTCGCCGCCTCCAGCTTTTTTGCCTCAATCACTTCTTCCAAATCATCCTTATCCAGCCAGAACAGCTCGCTGCCTTCCTCCACCTCATCTCCGGCACGCACACATATTTTCTCTACTCTAAGCCCCGGCAACGTATGGATTGCCACATCGCTTCCCTGCTTTACAATCCCGTCCGTTTCCACGATATGCTCTATACGCCTTTTTTCCGGTGCGGAAATTGTTACGCGGGGCAGTTTGGACACATAAATACTTTTAGAAATCAGTGTGCATATCCACATGAAAATGAAAAAAGCAACCAGCCCCGCCGCCATTTTTTCTTTCCTCTTCATCCCCTTAGCTCCTTTCCTATCTGGACAATTTTAGTCAATTGCAAAACCAGTAAATTTGCTGAATATTCTGACAATATTTCCACCATTTATGGTTTCTCAATTACCTATTCTTATAACACATCAGCAAAATGTACCTTCAGCCTCTTAAAAATCAAAGAACCGATACAAAACAGCGTAACCGTAAAAATCCAGAAATAAGTAGATGAATAAAAGTGTTCAAAGAACCATTCCTGTTCATAAATTGCGCTGCGGTATCCATTGACAATATAAACCATCGGATTCAGCTTAAACAACGGCTTCATCTGGTCGGTCAGAACGGAAATATCCCAAAGAATAGGCGTAGCCCACATCCCAATCTGAAGGACAATATTAATAATCTGCTGTAAATCCCTGAAAAACACTACCACTGCACAAGTCACATAGCTGATTGCCAGCACCAATACAAATTCACAGAAACTATAGTAAAATATCTGCAGCGTATACACACTGGGATAATACCCGTAGGCAACCGCAATAACAAAGAGAACGCACACGAAAAAAACATGGATAAACGTAGCCGCTATTATCTTTATAATGGGCAGAATGCTTATTTTAAATACCACCTTTTTTACAAGATAATTATACTCCAGCAGCGCCATCGTCCCGTTGCTCAATGCCTCCGTAAAATAAAACCAAGGAACCAGCCCTGCTGTCAGGTACAGCACATAAGGGACTTCTATCCCTCCTGCCACAAGCTGGCTTCTCGTATTGAACACTCTGTCAAATACAATCCAGTACATAACTACCGTTACTACAGGCTGTACGAATGCCCACAGCATCCCAAGATAAGAGCCTGCATAACGCTTTTTAAAATCATTTTTCGCCAGCTTCCAAATGAGGCGTCTATTCTGATACAGTTCCTTAGGAAGCACCGTCAGACGGTCATAAAAAATACCGAAAATCGCGCAAGTAAAAACAATCAGCAGACAAGCCATCACCTTTTTCATCACTTCCGTGGTCTGGTCCGCCAAAGGATTATGATGCAGCAGCACTACTGTAGCCAGAACCACTGCCGAGGCATAAAAGAATCCTATCGCCGCCCTCTTCTGCATATTCCCCTTCTGCCGCTTTTTCTTTTTCTTTCCATTTTTATTAAGCTTTGTCGTTTTGTCCTCAACTTTCATAAAATTGCCCTTACTTACTTGCCAAATATTCCTTGATGCCGCCCCACTTCCTGTCTTTCTCGGACATAATCAGTTCCATTCCCTCCGTAACCGGCCATTCCACTCCGATTTCCGGGTCATTGTAAAGTATTCCTCCTTCATCATTAGGATGGTAAAAATCCGTACATTTATAAGCAAACTCCGCATAATCCGACAGTACCAGAAATCCATGGGCAAAATTCTTCGGAATAAAAAACTGCTTCTTATTCTCTGCAGACAGTACCAGACCATACCACTTTCCGAACGTCGGGCTTCCTTCCCTCAAATCTACCGCCACATCAAATACCTCTCCGTTAATCACCCTGACTAACTTATCCTGCGGAAATTCCTTCTGAAAATGAAGTCCCCTAAGAACCCCTTTTCTGGAAGAGGACTGGTTGTCCTGCACAAAAACCTGACCGATTCCGGCTGCCTTATAATCCTCATAATGATATGTTTCCATAAAGTAACCCCTCTCATCCCCAAACACCGCAGGAATGATTACCTTTAATCCCTCAATACTACAAGTTTCTACCGTTATCTTACCCACTGTCCTTACTCCTTTTCCTATTCGTTTTATTTAGGTAGTTGCGAAACTCAGTGATTCTGCACAATTCATAACTGAAAAATGACAGTTTCGCAATTGACTATCCCTTTTATTTCCTACCACTCAGCATTTACAGCCCCTGTAATGGGCTTTGGTTCCTCTATCTCGTCCTCAGGAATATCTTCCGGGGCAATGTCGGAAACATCCGTTTCAGATGCATCCCTTTCGGAAG
Source organism: Lachnospiraceae bacterium (assembly GCA_003488965.1). Lineage (GTDB taxonomy): Bacteria > Bacillota > Clostridia > Lachnospirales > Lachnospiraceae > Kineothrix. The sequence goes on from DNJW01000148.1 coordinate 8,692, forward strand.
CATTTGTTTCAGAAACATCTGTTTCTTCCGTCCCATCTGCGGCACTTTGTACCGTATCCTCTATTTTCAGATAGCTCAAATTAAAGTCCACCCTTCCTTCGATACCGTCCACCTGTCCGCTGGAAGTATACTGCCACATATGATAATATCCCTGATAGATAGGCACATCCCTGTACTCTGCCAGCCAGACCACATAATCATTCAGCTTGTCCATATCCAGCATCTGGTTCAGCCAGTTTCTGGAAGAATATACGCCTGCCCGGTAACCTGCACTTTCCATCGTGGCGCAGAATGCGCTGCTGACCGCTGTCCTTGTTTCCACATCCAGACCGTCTGCCCTTCCGCTGCCTCCCAGCCCTTCTACATCAATAAATACGGGATATGAAATCTTATAGTCCCTGCACAATGCCGTTACCATGCTGGCTTCTTCCACCGCTTCCACCGTATTCAGCGCCTGGGTAAAGAAATAAACCCCTACCGGGATACCCGCCCGCGCCGCGCCTTTCATATTTGCCTCAAAATAAGGGTCTTCTACCAAAGAGCCGGTAGTAGCACCGCGGTAGCCCACACGGATAATTGCAAATTCTACTCCTGCCTTTTTCACCTTGTCCCAGTCGATTTCCTTATTCCATTTCGAAACATCAATCCCCATTTTTGCATTGGGATTTCCTTCCTGCATCTCTGTAATTTCCGACTGGTCCGCGTCATCCCGGGCATCATTTGCCTCTAAATCTTCCAGCTCCGCATTGACTTCATCCTCCGAAAGGATTAAAAGATTAATATCGTCAATCACTACATATTCCACACTCTGCTTTACCGTTATCTTTGTATTGGTATCCGGCACACGGTAGCCTTCCACCTCCTTTAACGCCACCTCATACTCCCCGGCCCGGAGATATGCAATATAAATAATTCCGTCCTGGTCGTCGTCCGTATATTCCTTGTCCCCGTTTAGCACCACGCAGAAATTTTCCCCGGTCACCAGCTTGCCCGCATTATCCACAATCTGAATTCTCAAATCCTTCTGTACGGAAGTCATTAATAGGGATAAATTTTTTCCGTCCATTTTTTCAATGGAAGAATATGGCTGCTTGTCAGGGTCAAAAAACGTCTCGTCCCCCAAAAAAGCCCGGGGATTATCCCCTATCTGCATCGTTTCCGCCTCATCCGGTACGCTTTCTTCTTCTATTTTGGCAGTTTCCACCGGCTGTTCCTCAGAACGGATATTCGCATACAGAATAATGCCTGCCACTGCTACCACCATAAAGACCATCATTAAAATAATAATCCGTTTTACATTAGAGCCCATTTGCAACCTCTACCATATATTTCCCATAATCCGTCTTCATCAACGGCTCTGCCAGCTTAAAAAGCTGTTCTTTTGTGATAAATCCTCTCTTAAAAGCAATTTCCTCAATGCAGGAAATATAAAGCCCCTGCCGTTTCTGAACTGCCGCCACAAAATCCGCCGCATCCAAAAGAGAATCATGATTCCCCGTATCCAGCCATGCAAACCCTCTGCCCAGCGTTTCCACCATCAGACTGCCCCGTTTTAAATATTCATTGTTAATACTTGTAATTTCTATTTCACCTCTGGCAGAAGGCTTCACGTTTCTAGCAATTTCCACCACATCGTTATCATAAAAATACAGTCCCGGCACAGCATAATTGCTTCTGGGCTTCTCCGGTTTCTCCTCTATGGAAAGGGCTTTCCCGTTTTCATCAAACTCGACAACACCATATTCCCTAGGGTCCCTGACATAATATCCGAAAATCGTCGCCCCCTTTTCCCTGGATGCCGCCTCCTTCAGCACCCTTGAAAAACTCTGCCCATAAAATATATTATCGCCAAGTACCAGCGCCACACCATCCTGACCGATAAAATCCGCCCCTATAATAAAAGCATCCGCCAGTCCCCTGGGATACTCCTGCACCGCATACTCAATACGCAGCCCCAGCTGCTCCCCGGTTCCGAACAGATCCTCAAACACCGGCAAATCCCTAGGTGTCGAAATAATCAAAATCTCCCGTATTCCCGCCAGCATCAAAGTGGACAAAGGATAGTATATCATAGGCTTATCATACACCGGCATAATCTGTTTTGAAATTGCCTTTGTCAATGGATAAAGCCTCGTCCCGCTGCCTCCTGCTAATATAATTCCTTTCATATATCCGTAATCCTCCCACTATTTTTTCTATCATTTCCGTTTTCACTGATATATAAAAGACAGTATAACATAAATGAAGGAAAATGAAAATGTAAATATCAAGCAATATATTGCCGCAATCTATTGCTTGCAAAGTATTGCCCGCAAAGTATTGCTTGCAAAGGTTGTCTGTGCCTAACAGTCCGCCCGGTCAAAAACAGATTCCTCCGTCGCCCCGCTCCCGCTCCACAAAAAGCGTAGCAGTACTAGGTTCGAAAGAACCTCACCAAGTACTGACGCTTTTTGAGGGGCTCCTTGAGGAATCTGTTTTTGACCGGGCTATTGTATTGGCAGCAATCATAGCTACAAATAGCAGCCAAATGCCCGCGCAAGCGCGGTATTTGGCTCATGACTCGTGGGAATAAACAGCAATGCAATTTACAAGTCCTAACAAAAAAATACAGCATACCAGCCTCCTAAATTATTCCCAAGGGTTGCTGATTTGCTATGATAGGCTTGGCAGTACAGCAGCCCATCCGCAAGTATATTCCTCAAGGAGCCCCTTAAAAAACGTCAGTACTTGGTGAGGTCTTTTCGAACCTAGTACTGCTACGTTTTTTGTGGAGCGGAAGCGGGGCGACGGAGGAATATACTTGCGGATGGGCGGACGCCACCAACCACCCAAACAGCCCCCTTACTCAAACACCTTCCCCCAGTCGCTAATCCCGATAATTTTCTTCGCAAATTCCGTGTATTTTCCCTCTTCCTCTGTATCCATATATTTATACACGTTATATACATATTTATGGGATCCATCCATATGGTTAAGCCCTAGGGCCAGTCCCTGTTCCATCTCTTCTGCCGCATCCGTCTGTCTGGAAAACAGTACGGAATCAATATGGGGATTTGCTTCCGCCGCTTTATAGGCATATACAATGGCCGCCGCCTGCACATCCTCCCCGTCTAAGGAAGTATAGCCCAGTTCACTTACGGTTACGGAACGGACTTCCCCTTTCTCTGTCAGAAATTCATCCTGTTCCAGATAGTCCGTCACTACATCAATATTTGCCATCGTCACCATGGGAGTATCCTCCGAATCTTTCACATACTGGGAATCTTTCCATATGTATGGTGAAGTCAAAGGCACGTTATAAGGATGGATTGCCAGTCCCCATTCAATATTCCCTTCCTCCTTTATCTGTCTGTTAAACTCGTCTAATATATCTTTTGCATCATAGCCCGCTGCCGTGCCGGTATTGCTGTCCCATCTTTGGTCAAGGGAAATATATATATTGCTGGCGCCATTGATGCTTTTAATGGAATTATAAAACACCCGGAAAGCCCTTACATATTCTTTTACATAAGAGCTCAGATTTACATATTCCATGTAGTTCCAGTCTTTTCTCGCATTGATCTCATTTCCGATTACCCAGTTTGCCACAACACCCCTGCCGTTTGCCCGGCCTGAATACCGTTCTGCCAAAAAGGAAGCAATTGCGGCCATTCCCTCAATGCCCTCCTGGTCTGTCCCATTAAAGGCATAATACGGGGCAGTTCCGATTCCTCCCCGGGCCAGCGGATGAATGAGCTGGGGATAGTCTTCCGCAATGTCATTCAGCAAAATCACCGTGATTTCTATCTCTCTTTCCGTCAGAGTCCGGAATATGGTGTCATATTCCGATATTACCTCTCCGTTAAATACATATCCCTTTTCGTTATAGCCATATCCCACATCAGGATATTCTTCGTTGTCGGAATGCCCCAGCAGCCTTGACACCGGAATATTATATGCCGCATGTTTGATTCCAAGGTCGTCCAGTTCCTCCGACAGAAGCTTGTCCGGGTCTACCAGCAGCCCCTTCTTGGAATCCGCTTTTTTTCCGTTGGATTTATAGACTGCAATTTCCTCTGGATTGGTTACATAACAAGGATTGCTCACTGCCACATACTTGTCATCCTTTTTCACTGCAATCACATATTTATAAAGCAGTCCGCTGATATTGCCGAAATGTCTGGAGAACTGGAATCTCACTTCCCTGCCTTTATATCTTTGCTGAACGGGCGCCATGCCCTCTGTAATTTCATCATTTTGAATCCTTAAGACAAACAGATAATAATACTCGTCATCACTGGCAGGAATCCTCTCCGAGCCCGCTTTCAGCACAATATTGCTTGTAGTGTTATCGACCAGACAAGACTCTACCGTAAGGAAATCTTTTGCATCCTTCCCGTCTAACTCTACCGAAGAAGGACGCTCCCCTATCATTTCAAATATACTAAGACCGGCATCCACCGCATCTTCTACCACCTTCTCGCTCCGTACGGCGGCTGTTTCCGCCGCTTCCGCTTCCGCCTCTATCCGTTCTTTTTCTCTTTCCACTCTGACCGACCACGCTTCTTTGGCCTGCTGCCCCGCCACTGCTTTATATGTCATCCCGCCGGCAATCATTGCCAATACGGCTGCCGCCGCTATAAAAAGGATATGCTTCTTTTTTCCACCCTTCTTTTCTTTCTGCCTTAAACCCATTTACTCTACCTCTTCTGTTTTATCCTTTGCCCTCTTGTCCCTATATCCGCTGCAATTGTAATATTATGCCAAAACCTTGCTATTTGCCGCAAAAACTTTCAGGCCGGGCACACAATTATGTTATATCACAACGCCAAAAACTTATCCACACTTTTCTTATTAAGGTTTTATGAATCAAATCCTCCAGTACTGCCGTCTTATTTTCCATTAACCGGGCAGGGAATAGCCTCCCCCGCTGCCCGCCGCGCCCCATGCGCCGTCTTGGCGGCATATTTCCTCTGCATGCGTCTGACGAAGGACTTTTCTATAAGGATACA
>DNJW01000388.1 GCA_003488965.1 Lachnospiraceae bacterium
GACTCAAATTGCCGATTGAAAAATAAGCTATCAAGCTTATTTTTCAATCTAACCTCCATGATTCCGCCCCGCAGCAAGATAAAAACCGGGAATCCTATCCGCAACCCCCGGCCATACCTATTTTTTCAATTAGACTTACTGCAAAAACGGATTATATTTTTTTTCCGAACCGATATCCGTCGCATCCCCATGTCCCGGATATACCTTTGTTTCATCCGGCAAAATAAACAGTTTCTCTTTCACGGAACGAACCAGGCTGCCCATGCTTCCGGTAGGAAAATCCGTTCTTCCCACCGAACCTTCGAACAGCGTATCGCCGCTGATTAGGATGCCGTCTTCCTCAAAATAATAACAGCAGCTCCCTTCCGTATGGCCCGGAGTAGCAATCAGCCGGCAAGTCATTCCCGCTATCGTTATCTCCTCTCCGTCCTTCAAATATCCGTTTGGCTTTACCGTATAGGCCCGCCCTGCCTGTTCCGATACATTGTTTACTGCATTTTCGCATACATCCTTTTCCCCTTCATAAGCATAAATCTTGGCGCCGCTGAGTTCCCTCAGCTTTCTGCTGCCCCATATATGGTCGAAATGCCCATGGGTTAAAAGAATGCCTGCCACCTCAAATCCTTTTCCCTCCAATGTCTCATAGATATAGTCCCCCGCATCCGCCGGGTCGAAGCAGATAACCTCCCTGCTGCCTTCTCTGTATACAAAATAGCAGTTTGTCTGGCAAACGCCCAGCACCATCCTGCCTATTTTCAGCTCCGCCATTTTTCCATTCTCCTTTCCGCCTCAGCCCGTTGTCCGCTCAATTCCTATTACACTCTCAATGGCGCTGATTTTATCGATAATCCGGTTCAGTTCCTCTCTGCTCCTTACCTCAAAAGAAGTGGACAGCGTCGCCACATCCTGCTTGCTCACCCTTGTGTTCAAAGAGAGAATATCAATATCCTTTTCCGTCAGCGTTCTGGTGATATCCGCCAAAAGCCCGCTTCTGTTATTGGCAAAGATTTTTATTTCTGCAAAATATTTCTCACCGGTAACTTCTCCCGGCGACTGCTGCCATTCCGCATCAATCAGACGGACTCTTTCCATCTCCGGCATATTAATAATATTCACACAATCTGTTCTGTGAATGGATACTCCCCGTCCGCGGGTAACAAAGCCTACAATTTCGTCCCCCGGAACCGGACTGCAGCATTTGGAAAACCGTACAGCCACATCATGAATCCCTTTAACCACGATGCCGCCCTGCTGCTTTGCACGTATGGCTTTTCCCTGGTTTTCCGCCACTGCCGCCAGTACATCCTCATCCGTAATAACCTTTTTATGGTCCTTATCATACAGTTCCTGCAGTTTATTAATAATCTGGCCTTCCTTCAGGCCGCCGTGCCCTACCGCCGCGCATACCGAATCCCAATCCCTGAAGCCATACTTCTTCATGATACCGTTCATATACTCCGGTTTCATGATTTCCTGCATATTCACAGCCTTCGTCTTGCAGTAGGCAGTCAGCATTTCCTTTCCTTTTACAATGTTTTCTTCCTTCAGTTCATTCCGGAACCATTGGTTAATCTTATTCTTTGCCTGAGTGCTTTTTACCACATTCAGCCAGTCCATGCTGGGGCCTTTGGAATTCTGGGAAGTCATAATTTCAATACGGTCCCCGTTTTTAATCTCATAATCAATCGGAACCAGTTTTCCGTTTACCCTGGCCCCTATCATTTTATTTCCTACCGCACTATGGATATTATAAGCAAAATCAATCGGTGTGGAGCCTGCCGGAAGGTTTTTCACCTCTCCTCTCGGAGTAAAACAGTATACATTATCCGAGAATAAATCCAAATCATTTTTCAGCAGATTCATAAACTCCCTGTTATCGGACATATCCTGCTGCCATTCTAATATCTGTCTTAACCAGGTAAGCTTCTCTTCCTCCTGCCCCTCTACCTTTTTGCCGTCAGAAGCCTCTTTATATTTCCAATGGGCGGCAATCCCGTATTCCGCCTCCTTGTGCATTTCATAGGTCCTAATCTGGATTTCAAAAGGCTGCCCGTTAGAACCGATTAATGTAGTATGCAGCGACTGATACCTGTTCGGCTTAGGCATGGCAATATAATCTTTGAACCGGCCGGGAATCGGCTTATACATTTCATGAATAACCCCCAGCGCCGCATAACAGTCCTTTACCGTATCCACCACAATGCGCACTGCAAACAGATCATAAATCTGATCAATGGTTTTATCCTGATTTTTCATTTTTTTGTAAATGCTGAAAAAGTGTTTTACACGTCCGTCAATCTCTGCTTTAATGCCCGCATTCTCTATATGCTTGCTCACTTCATTTACAATATTCTGGATATACCTTTCCCTCTCGCTCTTACGGATGGCAATCTTATCCACCAAATCATAATAAACTTCCGGCTCCAGATATTTTAAGGACAAATCGTCCAGTTCCACCTTTATTTTGGAAATTCCCAGTCTCTGGGCAATAGGCGCATAAATATCCAGAGTTTCCCTCGCTATCCTCTGCTGCTTTTCCGGCGGCATATGCTTTAATGTCCGCATATTATGCAGCCTGTCAGCCAGCTTTATAATAATTACTCTGATATCCTTCGCCATGGCAAGAAACATCTTGCGTAAGTTTTCCGCCTGCATCTCCAGCTTATCCGGCGTCTTTCCCTCATGCTCCCTGGAAAGCTGCAAAAGCTGCAGCTTGGTAACGCCGTCCACCAGCAGCGCAACATCGGAACCAAACTCCGCTTCAATTTCCTCATCCGTCATAATCGTATCTTCCACCACATCATGCAAAAGCCCGGCAGCAATCGTTTCCTTGTCCATTTCCAGATCCGCCAGTATAATGGCCACACAAAGAGGATGAATAATATATGGCTCACCGGACTTCCTGACCTGGGTTTTATGCGCTTCGTAAGCTGTCTTATAAGCTTTTTCAATCAGCGAAATATCGTCCGAAGGATGATATCTGCGTACACGGTCGATCAAATCCTGATACAAATGGTCAGGACTTTGAAATTCCTGGATGATTTCGATTTTTCCGTTATCAAAAACTAATCCCTTGTTTTCAGTTGTTACATTATCCTTTTCTTCTGTCATACACATCACCGGCCATTATTCCATTTCATTTATACTGACTCACAACTTCCCTTATTTCCCTTCATACCGTATCGCGGACTCCAGCCTGTATCCGTCCAATCTGTCACGTCCTTTTAAGCCTGCCAGTTCCATCAGCACTACGATACCTGTCACCTGGCCGCCAAGAGACTCTATCAGTCTTACCATCGCTTCTGTGGTACCTCCGGTTGCAATCAGGTCGTCTACGATTAATACCTTCTGCCCCTTCTGAATAGAATCCTTGTGCATTTCAATCGTTGCCGTACCATACTCCAGTTCATACTCTATAGAAACCGTTTCACAAGGAAGCTTTCCTTTTTTACGTATCAGAACAAAAGGCTTTTTCAAATTATATGCAATGGGCATACCAAAAATAAATCCTCTGGACTCCGGACCGGCTATTACATCAAATTCTATATCTCTTACCTTCTCCTGCATCGTATTTACTGCAAGCTGCAGCCCCTCCGCATCCTGAAGGACACTGGTAACATCCCTGAAAATAATCCCCTTTTCCGGGAAATCCGGAATATTCCTTACATATTCTTCTAGTTTTTTCATTGCAAACCCTCCATCCTGCTTTTCTTCCGTTCTATACCTTCTGTACCATAAAATATTGCTGTTCTGTAATCATCTGTTCCTTTGTCCGCAGACACTCTTTAATCTGGCCTTCTATATTCAGAAATTCATTTACCAGCGCCGGGTCGAAATCAATACCGCTTTTTTCCGCAATCATAGCCATTGCCTTTTCATGGGAAAAAGGCTCCTTATAAGGCCTTTTGGAAGTCAGGGCATCGTATACATCCACTATGCTCATAATACGTGCCACCAAAGGTATCTCTTCTCCTTTCATTCCGTCCGGATATCCTTTCCCATTCCATTTTTCATGATGGAATCTGGCTATTTTCTCCGCCACTTCGGCAAATTCCCTGTCAGGAATCCGGCCTTTAATAAAAGCAAAAATATCACCGCCTATGACGGAATGCATTTTCATTTTGTCAAATTCTTCTTTATCCAGAGAACCGGCTTTACGCAGCACCGCATCCTCTATAGCAATTTTTCCTACATCATGCAGCGGTGCAGAACGGCATGCACGTTTTACAAGATTTTCCGGAAGTACATCCGCATATTGGGGCAAATTTTTTAAATGCTCGATAAACAGCCTAAAAAATAAAGACGTATTCTTCAGATGGCCTCCTGTCACTCCGTCCCTGGACTCCACCAGTCCGGCAAAGCTGACTGTCATCAAGTCGTACATACTTTCAATTTCCTCTACCTTGGCTGCTACTTTTTCTTCCAGACTGCGCTCGTATTCCGCCAAAGCAATCTGGGTCTCTATTCTCTTCTTCATGACAATCGGAACAAAAGGTTTTGTAATATAGTCCGCAATTCCGCAGTTAAACCCTTGCACTTCTGCTTCCGCCTTGGTTTCCGCAGTAAGAAAAATCACCGGAATTGATTTGTAACGAGGGTCTTTTTTTAGAATACCCATCATTTCATATCCATCCATTACCGGCATAATCACGTCCAAAAGAATTAAGTCCGGCCTTACCGTTTCCATAATCCGAAACGCTTCCTCTGCCGACAAAGCCTCATACAGTTCATACGTATCCTGCAGTACCATTCCGGCCGCCTTGTGATTAAGTTGCACATCATCCACCATCAATATTATCTTTTTTTTCATATAAAACACCTCGCCAAACGGCAAAATCCGCTCTGATATATTGGCAATGCCCCCACTACATAAACAGTTTCAATAAAAATCATATCAATATATTATTTTCTTGTCAACGGATTTTACTTACGATAGCCGATGGCGGTAACAGCAGCCACCGGATTTCCAAGTTCATCCTGCACGCTGATATTGTAATAGCTTGCAGTACGTCCGTTTTTGATACACCGGGCTTCCGCAATCAGCCGCTCTCCTTTGGAAATTCCTAAATAAGCTATATTGGAGCTTAAAGAAACCACTCCGGGATTTTGCCAGTTGGCCGCCACCGCAAAAGCAAAATCAGCCAAAGTAAAGGAAACCCCGCCCATCACAGCGCCAAGCGCATTCTTATGTCTCTCTTCCAGTTTCAGGCTGCATTTTGCATAGAAATCACCGATTTCATCGATGACCGCCCCGGTCTCTGTTGCAAATCTGTCGTTTTCAAATAATTTCCGTACTTCATCTAATGTTTTTGTCCCCATATTCTTCCCTCATCTCATGACGGCTTTCCCTGCCGCCGCATGTCCTCAGATTTCGATTACTTTTCCGGTATATAACTGTTCCGCCTTATCTCCTAATTCCTCCTGTAAAATCCGGTATGCCTTCCCGCCCGTACAATGCCCTGTATATATTTTTTCAATTCCGGTCTTACGGATGCGTTCCGCCAAGACACGCACTTCATCATCTTCCCTTTCATGAAGGTGAAAACCGCCGGTCACCGCATATACCTTTTTTCCCGGAAATGCATCGGCTACTTCCCGGATCACCGTATCCGCACCGGCATGGCAGCAGCTGTTGAAAACCGCCAGCCCCTTTTCCGTATCAAATATAAGACTCTGTTCATGGGAAAAATCATCCGGATGCCATCCCCTCTTTTTAATATACATATGATTTCTTCTTCCGATGGCAGCAAGCCCTTTTGTACTATGGGGCAGCAGAAAAACACCTGGGCAGATTTCCCTCTTTCCATCTGCAAAAACAATTCTGTCCTTGTATCTTTCCAGAGTTCCTTTCTTTATTCCAATATACCGTTTCTGGAAAAAATTTCTTTTATAGCAGTTTTCTCCGCTTCCCTCCCTTAAATAGAAAGAAGCTTTTTCGTTTTCTGCAAAAAAACTGCCCATCCCGTCTGCATGGTCATAATGTGCATGGGACAAAATACCATATTCCACATCTTTCATATTTATATGAAGTTTTCCGGCATTTCCCATAAATTGACCGGACGCCCCTGTATCCAGCAGAAATTTTTTTCCGTTATATTCAATATAAATGCTCAGCCCCCATTCTCCCAGCAGCCCATTGTCCGCAATATTATCAATTAAAACAGTTGCTTTCACCTGATGATTCCTCCTTAGGATTCCTGGATAAAATAACCGGATATCATTTCTTTCTTAATTATACTTGTTTCATAAAGATTACTCAACATTAATTTCGGATTTAAAGAAAAACAGCAAAGGATAAACCCAAAGGTTTATCCTTTCATCCCATTACTTTTTTGCATTTAATACTTGTTCTATATATCTGAATCCCCCGAATCCATTTTCATCCATCAACAGACTTACATCCGTACCGGCAGGTATTTTCAGGGTATATGGCCTGCCTTCATAAAAATAATTTACAGTCACTGCTACATCCGGTCTGTTTTTCATTGCCTCAAATACTTTCCTGTTGAAGCTGACCCATGTTTTGGCATCAATGACAACTTCGCTCTGCTGTGCATTTAAAATGGAATCTGCCGTTTGCTCCAAAAAGGAAGCATACGCCGAATTGGATACCGTTTCATGGCCAAGGACAGCTCCGCATTTTACGCATCTGTATGCCGTAACAGCATCGCTGGTTGCCGTTGCACCGCTTATAATCACGCTTTCTGTTACATGGCTGCAAACCGGGGCAGAACTGCTCCCGCTCTCTGAACCGGAAACGCTTTCCGTCTTGTCTGTGTTCTCCCCATCTGGAGCTTTATCCGGATTTTGAACATCGCCCGGAGTCTGGGTATCGTCAGGAGTTTGGGTATCATCCGGGGTCTGGGTATCGTCCGGATTTTGAGTATCGTCCGGATTTTGAGTATCGTCCGGGGTCTGCGTGTCATCAGGATTCTGTCCTGCATCTGTCTCGGCTTTTAACGCGTTCAGCATTTCTTCAATGCCGCTGTCCGCCGAAGCGCCGCACGTCACGCTCCGCAGCTTATTTTCCCCATCCACGACAGCAATTACAGGAGTAGATATCTTCACCTTCCCTCCTTCCAGTTCCGTGGTCAGCTCCGCCTCTCTGCCATAGGCGAACATTGCACTATCCGCACCCCATCCATAGCCAAACTGTATCATACCTCCTGCTTCCTGGCAGTATGTATCCCGGAATGCACTGACTTCATCGCTGTCGTACAAAACTTCCACTGCGCATACCTCCGCCAGTTCCCCATTCTTCACCCACGCGCTTCGGGAAAGTCTATTCAGCACACCCATGCAATTGCCGCATGTAGTTTTGAAAAAAACAAGCACCTTAGGCCTGCCGCTGCTTTGAGTCGATATCTCTCCCCCATCCAAGCTATCAAACGTATAGCTGAATTCTGCATTATCTTTCGATACTTCCACTGCCTTTGCAGGTATTGAAGGAAGGATAAGCAACAACGCCGCCAATAAACATAAAATTCTTTTCCTCATTTTATTCTTTCCTTTCATCTATGAATCAACTATAGACAATTGCGAAACTCTGATTTTCCAATTACGAATTGTGCAGTTTGTATATTCCATAAGCAGACCCTTGATTACCGTCGGTACT
>DNJW01000076.1 GCA_003488965.1 Lachnospiraceae bacterium
TATAAAAAATGTCATATTTAATATATAATTAATCTGTTGGTAAATTTTTCTTTTCTTAAAATATACTGTTTTTAAGAATCAATATATGAAAAGAAAAGCAATATTGATGTCGGGGTACAAAAGAATTCTTATGGGAGGTACGGTATGGAGGATTTTAGATGGCTTCATTTCTCGGATTTGCATCTGGAGCCGGAAAAGGGAAGCTTTGACAGCGGACGGGCCAGACAGGAATTAATCAGGACTTTGGAAGAGGAATACTTTGGACCGCGGGAAAATCTCTATGTTTTTATTACAGGGGATATTGTAAATAAAGGAAAATATGCAAAAGAGCAGATAGAATGGCTGGGAAAGTTCAAAAAGGCATTGGGAGTTCCTGAGGAAAGGATTTTCTGGGCTGCGGGCAACCATGACTTAAAACGTGTGAAGCAGTATGAAAGAATTATCCGGGAACTGAGAGAAAAAGCCAAAGAGAATCCACAAGGTATTTTGGACAATTTAAGAAATGATTCTTGTGTAGAAACGGAAGACGGAAGAACAAGTTTCGAATATCTGACGGTAAACCGTATGGCGGTCTATAATGAATATTATAAAAAATTTTTTGGAAGGGAATTGACAGAGGAAGATACAAAAAGCATCCATCAGTTTTACGGCCTGCCGGAGCTGAATCTGATAGTACTAAATACTGCTTTGACATCTATAGATAATTCGGATGAACGGAACTTATTTTTATGTTCGAAGGAACTGCAGGATGTACTGGAAAAAATAGAACAAGACGGTAAAACGGACAAGCCGGCTCTGGCGATAGGGCATCATGGATTGGATTTCCTTGAGAGCCACGAGCAGAGAAAAACAGAACATAGTTTTGATACAAGCGGGGTGGATTTGTATTTGTGCGGGCATTCCCATCATCTGCAAATGCGTCCCTTTTCTGACAGCCGCAGACAGATTCAGGAGATTACCTGCGGAGGAGGTATTCCGGAAGATGATTCGGAATTCATATTCATTTACGGTACGTTTTACGGAAAAGAAAAAGGTGTCCGCATTGTCCCATATAAATATGAAAGCAGTGAGGAATGGGCCGTGAATTTTTCTGCCTGCCGGGGGATACGTAAAAACGAACTGTACGAATTCCCCAGACTGGGAAAGAGTGAGGAGAAAAGGGAAACGGCAGCAGCTCCTGCCAAGGAAGTGCCATATATAGAACTAAGCAAGACCGGGTGGCAGCTGCCGCAGGAGTGGGAGCCTGATATTGATGCAGCCGTTCCGGTGAATGACAGGTATGCATTGTCGCTAAAGCCTATTCTGGTGGGCAATAGGGATTCCTATACTGTTTTTCTGGCTACGTCCGAGGCGGAAGGGATTGGATATGCGCTTCAGAGGGAAGAACAAAAATATAAGGATATGTATGGGGAAAAATGGGAAATCAGGAACTGGATGGAGGCGAAAGACGATATTTGTCCCTGGGAACAGGAAGAAAACGGCAAGTTCGGTCTGGTAATTAATGTGAAGGCGGAAAAAATCATAAGCGGAAGACTGGGGGCGGTCATACAGAGCTGGAGAAAAAAGTATTCACAGCTGGCAGTGATAGTCAATATTTGGTCCGAATCACCATATTATTCCGCCCGTTATGCCCAGTTGGTTTTTAGGAATCTGAGCGACAGTATAAAGGCAAGAGTATTTTTGGCGGCGGATTTGGATAAGGATAAGGTATTAAGCGCAGAAGAACTTGAAAATATTTATGGAAAGGTAAAAGAATTCAACAGCGCACAGATAAGCCGGGAGGATGAAATACGGGAGCTGCAGGAATGGAGAGGGGATTATCCGGAGCAATGGTCCGGGCTGCTGAAAATTCATGCCCAGAAGAGGAAGGGAATGGCATGGATATACGGATATCTGGCAGCAGGGCAGGTGGACGCCCATGCAGCCAAGTGGCTGGAAGCCACGGATGCGGATAAGTTTCTCAGGGAGGGGACATTGAACCCTTATGTGGCATATTTGCCGGAAAAGGTGATAGACAATCTGATATGGCAGATTTATCTGCATAATAGGAAATATCATTCGGAAAAGTGGGAACAAGTTTTGGAACTGCTTATGGAACTGGGTTCCCAGTCGGTAAGGTGGCTTGTGTCAGCCTATGGAAAAAATGTGGAAGAGACAGAGGCAGAGAGGCTGTCATGTACGGAGCTGATGCGGTGGGGGAAAATTGCGGATGAGGATACTTGTCATAAAATATTAGATATACTGCAAGGCGACAGGCTGCGCATGTGGTGTTTTGCCATGGCATGTCCGCATGCAGCGGATAGGGTGATGGAAATGGTATGTTCTCCTGACTGGCGCGATGAAGCGGCTCTTGTATTGAACTTATGCGGTGCGCAATGTCTTGATATTGTACTTAGGGATATGGTTTCAGGTATCCGTAGTGAAATTTACAGGGAGGAATAAGAGATGGTATACGCAAGATGGTATTTCTGTTATCAGGCAAAGGTATCTGCAGAGGATACGATGAGGTATTTGGAGATTTTATCTGTCATAGAGGAGGATAACCGCAGCGGGAAGGGGAAGCTGCGTGCGTTGGCTGGGCTGGAGAGGATGGAAATGCTTCTGCAGGGATATGCGGTTCCGGTGCTGGTACAAAGCTTGTTTTCGTCAAGAAGCGGGGAGTGGGCAGAAATTGAATGGGATTATCAGGAAAAGGAAAGATTTCTCAATAAAGTGAAGACGCTGCTGAAAAAAGCCGCAGGCCAGTCGCAGCAGCTGGCTGATTTGGCAAACAGCCTCGATACGAAGAAGGATAATGAAATTATTGAGAGCCTTAAGGATATTATGGAGGAGGATGAGCAAAGCACCAGAACGGTAGAGAAGATGGATTATCTGGAAACAGATTTGTATAGAAAGGAAATATTGGTTTTATCTATACTCCGGCAGATGGCTTTGGCTTGTCCGGAGCAGATAAGCGAACTGGTGCGGGGGGAGTCAAGGCATCCGTTTATTAAAAATGTGCTGAACGGT
>DNJW01000424.1 GCA_003488965.1 Lachnospiraceae bacterium
TGGATAGGGCTTTTGACACCCTAATCCTTATAGGAAAGACCTTCGCCAGAAGGATATAGCATGAAGTGGCGAAGCCACTTTTTGTGCAGTATATCCTATAAAAGCCAAATATAATCCTGCTTTTAGTGAAAAGTGTAAAAATAGTCCTTCTTTTTGTCAATAGGATTCATTCAATATATCCGTGTTTTGCATTAAGATATAGCCAGAAACAAACAACCGAATGCAGACAAGGAGGGTATTGATGAAAAGAAAAGCAGTGAGTTTATTAATGGCGGCAGTCATGAGCGCCGCTTTGCTGGCGGGCTGCGGCAACAGCAGTCAGGCACCGGCACAGGAAGAAGCGTCGGCAGAGGCTTCGGAGAGCGAAGCGGCTGACGTGGAAGAAACGGCAGGGGACGGACAGGAGACGGCAGCAGAAAGCACCGGAGACGGCGAGGTGCTGGAATTCTATCACGGATATTATCATGAGGAGAGCGAGTGGCCTGCAGCAAAAGTGATGAGAGATATTTATGATGATTTTGCAGCAGCCCATGCGGACGGCCCTGTTACGTTTAAGCCCATACCGGTAGAGAACCGGGCGGAAATTGTCAGCGCCCAGGTGGCAGGCGGCAATTTCCCGGATATTGTGGATATTGACAAGACCGTCCCCCAGGCGGCTATCAGTCAGGAACTGGTACTGGACTTAAAGCCTTTTATCGACGAGAACGGCCTGCAGGATGCGGTGGGCATTAACTACACGCAGAATGCGGTAGACGGACATATTTATACAGTCCATGACCAGCTGGAGAGCCGGGGAATGTGGTACAATACAGCAGTACTGGAAAGTGCGGGAGTAAAATGTGAAGAGATAAAAAGCTGGGATGACTTTGCTGCGGCTATGGATAAGGTAAATGCGCTGGGAGACGGAAGCTACGGCTATGTGGCAGGACAAGGTTCTTTGTTTATGCTGAATGCGATGATGGCATCCACAGAAGAGGGAAGAAGCCTTCTGGCATCGGAGCTGACAGAGGATACGATTCAGTCAGAAGCATTTGCAGAGGCATTTAAGAAAACAGCAGCTATGGATCAGGCCAACGGCTCCGGGCATACTACGGAAGACCTTGGAAATCTGATGGATGACTTTAATAAAAAAGGAATGGTGGCAGCACTGTTTAACGGCGTATGGAATGCCAGCGGCATCGACGCGGAACTGGCCGATTCTATCCAGCCCGCTATTTTCCCGGGGGATGTGGCGATTGCTTCCGCAGGCGGCGGCATCAGTATTTCCAGCGGCATGAGCGAAGCTAAGACAGAGCTGGCGCTGGAGTTTCTTGCCTACATGGTAAGCCCGGAAGTGCAGGAAAAGATTTTTACCGGAGTACAGGCAGCGCCTTGCAACGCAACGCTGGATTTGCAGGCATTGGCACAGGCAGGCGGCGACCCGATTATTTCCAAACTGGCAGAAGCATGTTCCCAGATTAACGGGGCAGGAACCGTTGTCATTAATCTGAATTATACATGGGGAGGAGATGTGGGCAATGCCATTATCAATGCGCTGATGGAATGCGCAGTCTCCGGCACGGATATAGATGCACGTTTTGAACAGCTTCAGCAGGAACTGACAGCTTTGATAGCATAATAGGAAGCGGCAGCCGTTCTGGGACGGAGAGAATTACCAGAAGGGCTGCCCTTTGTTATCTTATAGGGGCCGGGTGTCAAAAGCCCTATATCGAAGCTGTTGATGGCAGATTGCACAAAAAAATATGTACAAATTCCACTGCACGAATTATTCCGATGAGCTTCTGAAAATGAAAATCGTGTTCAGCAAAGGCTTCCACGATTTTTGAATCTCATCTCCATCGTGCAAAAGTCATTTGTCCATATTCTTTTGTGCAATCCGCCAGGCAAAATTACGGATAGGGCTTTTGATGCTCCAATCAAGACAGAACGTAATAGGAGGCAGTGATGGAGAAGAAAAGGAAAAATAGGCTGGGGATGCGCAGGAAAGGGTTTATTTTGGCTTTTTTGGCGCCTACTTTGGCAGCGTTTGCGATATTTTATCTATATCCCATTTTGACAGTAATTTTAACATCCTTCTGCAAATGGGATTATACCAATATAAAAACTCCCCAGTTCTGGGGCTGGAATGAACTTTGGAATAATTACGAGTATATTTTTAAAACTTACCCTTATTTCTGGGAAGCTTTGCGCAATTCGTCGGCATGGGCATTGCTTGGGGCAGTGGTACAGATTCCTATAGCAACTTTGGTGGCTTTGGCGTTTTCCAGAAAAATCAGGGGTATCAAATTAATCCGTAACATTTATATTATCCCCAATATGATATCTACCGCGGCAATGGGAATGATATTTCTCCAGCTATACAGCCCGTTATACGGCATTGTCAATCCGGTTATCCGTCTTTTTAACAAAGGATTTGACGAAAATATCCTGCTGCTGAAAGGACCGGCGTTCTGGGCCATGACAGGTGCGTATATTTTCTTCACAGGAACTACTACTTTGCTGATTCTGGGAAATATTATGGCCGTTCCGGAGGATGTGAAGGAAGCGGCGGTTCTGGACGGGGCGGACGGGTTAAAGCAGGACTGGTACATAACCCTGCCGATGATAAAGGGAACATTAAAAACCGTATCCGTTCTGGCGGCCACCAGCGGTTTTCTGCTGTATAACGAGGTTTATTTCCTCACAAAGGGAGCGGCAGGAACCTATAGTATCAGCTATGTCATCCGGGAACTGGCAATAACCAGTCCGAGAACCCAGTTTGGCAGGGCAAATACGGTGGCAGTGGTACAGATTCTGGCGGGTATGGTTATTATTCTGCTGGTGAACGGATTGTACAGTATTTCATGGAAAAAGAAAGGAGAGGGCAGATGAGAGAGGGTGAAGGAAAAACAAGAGCAGCAGGGAAAAAGAGAAGCGTATCTCTTTCGGGCGGAACAAGGATTCTTACCTATGTGTGTCTGGCATGGGCAGCTCTGGTGGCGCTGGTGCCTCTTGTATGGCTGCTGCTTTCCAGCTTTAAAAAAGACCCGTTGGCACGGCCCGGTTTCCAGCTGCCGGAATCCATATGCCTGGACGGCTATGTTTCTACCTTCCGGGATTTGCATGTAATGCGTTATTTCGGAAACAGTATGGTGATTTCCCTTCTGTCCGTAATCATAAGCATTGTGATGATTTCCATGTCTGCTTATGTGGTGGCAAGGATGGAATTCAAGGGGAAGGGGCTGGTGAGCCTGCTTCTGTATTCCACTATGTTCATACCGGCTACCGCGTTGACTTATCCGGTATATAATCTGGTAAACCGGCTGAATATTTATGATACAAGGGCAGCGCTGATTCTGATTTATTCATGCAGCGGTATTGCCGTCAGCTTTTTTGTTATTAAAAATTATTATATGAACATACCCAAAGAAATGGAGGAGGCGGCGAGAATTGACGGCTGCGGGTACGTACAGACTTGGGGAAAGGTTATCTTTCCGATTGCCCGTCCGGGGATTATGACGGCGGCCGTTCTGGCGTTTCTGAATAACTGGAACGAGTATTACTGGGCGTCTCTGGTTATGGTGACAAGAGAAAAAATGACAGTGCCGGCGCTGCTTTCTACTTTTACTACCGCTTTCAGGACAAATTATAACGGTTTGTTTTCTGCCATGGTGGTTATCATACTGCCGCCGGTGGTACTGTACTGTGTATTCAGCAGGTTTTTTGTGGAAGCGCTGTCCGGAGGGGCGGTTAAAGGGTAGAGGATTGAAAAAGAGGATAAAGGAGGATATAGTGGGATGAACCGGGAGATTAGGGAGAGGACGCGGTGGTTTAGGGAGGAGAGGTTTGGGATGTTTATCCATTGGGGGCTGTATGCGATTCCGGCATGCGGGGAATGGGTGATGTCCGAAAGAGAAATGACGGTGGAGGAATATGAGAAGTATTTTGAACTGTTTGACCCTGTGGATTATAAGCCGGAGGAATGGGTGAGGCTGGCAAAGAGGGCGGGGATGAAGTATGCGGTACTGACGGCAAAGCATCATGACGGGTTTTGCTTATTTGATTCTGCCCTGACGGATTATAAGGCCACGAATACAAAGGCGGGAAGGGATTTGGTAAAGGAATTTATAGAAGCCTGTAGGGCGGAGGGCATCCGTGTGGGTCTGTATTATTCGGTGATTGATTGGCATCATCCGGATTTTCCCAAATATGGCGACAGACAGCATCCCATGCGCAACCGGAAAGAGTATGAAGGGGAGCAGATTGATTTTGACAGGTACCTGGATTATATGCACGGTCAGGTAAAGGAACTGGTGACCAATTACGGGAAGCTGGACATTCTCTGGTTCGATTTTTCTTATGATGATATGTGCGGGGAGAAATGGAGGGCATCGGAGCTGATAGAAATGGTGCGCCGCTATCAGCCGGATGTGGTGATTGACAATAGGCTGGAGGGGTCCGGGGAAAACCACGGAAGTATCGCAACGGATAATCCGCTGCCCTACAGCGGCGATTTTGCCAGCCCGGAACAGATTATACCGCCGGAGGGCGTAAGGGATGTGAACGGGGAACTGATTCCCTGGGAACTATGCGCTACGATGAATAACCATTGGGGATACTGCAATTTTGATTATGAATATAAGCCGGCGGAAATGCTGATCCGCAAGCTGGTGGAATGTGTCAGCAAAGGCGGCAATATGATTTTGAACGTAGGGCCGGATGCCAGAGGGAGAATTCCAGAAGAAAGCGTTAAAATTTTGAATGAGATAGGCGGCTGGATGGACAGAAACGGCGAAAGCATCTACGGCTGCGGCATCAGCAGCCTGCCGAAACCGGAATGGGGGCGGTATACCCAGAAAGGAAATGTGGTTTATGCCCATGTATTTGAATCCTCCCTGGGAGCGCTTCCTCTTTACGGAATCGCGCCGCACATGCCGGATAAAATTCATTATCTTGCAGACGGCAGCGAAGTGCGGCGCGGAGAGGCATGGAATACAGCCACATTCTCCGAAACCGCTTTCGTATCTTTCGGGGAAAACCCGGTCTTCACCTATCCTTTGCCGGATAAAAGGGATACTGTATTGAGAATAGAACTTTATTCCCGCAGGCAATGAATCAAGTGCCGTGCTTAAAGCCAATTTTTGGTTGGACGGAGCATATTGGCGAATGACGCGAGAGTCAAAGCCTCTGCAGTCTGCTGCAGGGGTTTTGGTTAATATATCAATAGGCAGACGATTTCTCCAAACGTTATTGCCTTGAGAAATCAGCCGTGAGGACGGGCAGAGCTTTTTGAATACATCTTTAGCCTCTCACATTTTTCTGGACGAATCCCCCTTTCCCCATGTATAATAACTATACTCAAGTAAAAAGGATCAACAGAAAAGAGGCAGTATATGTATACAGTGGTAGTAGCAGATGATGAAGAAGAACTGCGGAGGGCCATTATCCGCCGCATTGACTGGGAAAGCATAGGCTTTCGTGTGGTAGGGGAAGCCGAAAACGGGGTGGAGGCTCTGGAACTGGTGGAAAAAGCAGAACCGGACCTGCTTTTGACAGATATTAAGATGCCGTTCATATCGGGAATTGAACTGGCGAGGCAGGTGAGGGAAATCCGGCCTACGACGCAGATTGCTTTTTTAAGCGGATTCGATGAATTCAGCTATGCCCAGCAGGCAATACAGTATAATATTATCAGCTATATGCTTAAACCTATTTCCGTAGCGGACCTGACAAAGGAACTGGTTTCTATCAAAGAAAAAATCGATAATCTTTTCCAGGATTTCAGGGACAAGCAGCAGAACCGGATGGACAAGTCCAGCTTTTTGATGCCTCTTTTAATGGACGGCTATCATGCGGAAGATAAGGAAGAGGGGGAAAAGATGCTTATCAGGTCGGCCATCGAAAGCGGCGTACTGAAGGACTATAACAATGATTTCCGTTATGCGGTTATCATTACGTCCATACGGGACGAAGGGGGGAAAAACTGTACGGTGCAGGCCCATGTCCATTCGGTAGACAGTATTCTGAAAAAATATATGAAGCATGAAAGCTTTTACTGGAATGGGAAGGTGATATCGCTGCTGATTGCGACGCCGGCAGCTTTGGATAAATATATGCATATCCTGGTGGGAGATGTAGTACAAAGTACAAAACGGATTATGGGGCTGAACTGTTCCATCGGCGTCAGCAGGGTCATGGACAGGCTGTCCGAGTGCCATGATGCCTATATTGAAGCATTAAATGCGCTGGACTATTCGGGAAAGGCGGACAGCGGCGTGCATTATATTACGGATGAGGAGCATGCGGAGGGAATTGACGGTCAGGAAATACTGAATATTGTGACGGAAGTAGAAGCCCTTATCCGGGGCAGCCAGGGCAGTGAACTGGAGCGGTATCTGGAGGAACTGTTTGACCGGATGCAGGAGATGCGGGTGTCAAGGGCAAAGGCAAATTATCTTATGGTGCAGCTGCTTGCCTCCGTGTGCAAAATTATTTATGCGGTGGCGGACGGAGAGGAAATAGAGAGGATACAGAAAAATACCTTGCTGCAAAGTATTGTCTTTCAGGACGGTTCGTTCCGGGAGATGCAGGGCAAGCTTACCGAATTCTGCTTAAGCGCAAAGGAGATGGTCGGCAGCCAGAGGAAGAAAAGCAGCAGGGTCCTATGTGAAAAGACGCTGCAGATTATAGAATCAGAATTTGGAAACGGAAACATATCCCTGGTATCAGTCAGCGGCGAAATCGGTGTCAGCCCCAATTATTTAAGCGCTTTGATAAAAAAAGAGACGGGCAAAACCTTTATCGACCTTCTTACCGGAAAGCGGATGGAAGAGGCGAAGGAACTGCTGATGTGTACTTCCATGAAAATAAAAGAAATTTCGGAAAAATGCGGCTACAGCGACCAGCATTACTTTAGTTATTGTTTTAAAAAATACAGCGGAGTATCTCCCAATGTGCTGCGGCAGCAGATAAAAGCGGAGGGGAAAGATTGAAAATTAAAAAAGAAAAAAAAGCATTTACCATGCCGTTAGCTTCTGTGATGAACTTGTTTGTGGTAGGGATGGTGCTGGCGGCATTGGCCGGAGGCCTTGTGGTTTTTATTTCCGTATTCCGGCGGTCGGTGGAGCAGAATGCGGTAATCAGCAGCGAACAGGCAGTGGTTCAGGTATCCAACACGGTACGTAATTATACAGAGGATATGGAAGAGATTATGGATTTGATTGAGGAATCCTACCGCCGGGAAAAAGAAGAAAGAGACGGCTTTTTGGAAACGCTGCTCCGCATCAGAAGGGATGTTGTCGCCGTTACCGGATATAACGGAAAAGGAGAAATGGCAGACTGGTGGACAGGAGATTACCGTTTGAAGGAGAATATATTAAGGAATCTTTCTTATCTGCAAAAGGAAGAGGGCGAGGAAGGAAGGCTGATGATATCGGAACCTCACGCGGAAACCTTGTTGGAAAATTATTATCCCTGGGTGGTATCCATACGCAAGGATATGGAAACCGGGGACGGGAAAAAACATGCGGTGGTGCTGGATGTGCGTTTTTCCCAGATTGCAAATTATGTGGATGCGGTAGGCATCGGACAGCATGGATACTGTTTTATTATGGATAAAAAGGGGAATATTGTATATCATCCGCAGCAGCAGCTGATTTATTCCGGGTTAAAGTCAGAGCAGACAGATATCCTGACAGAAGCGGAGGATGGTTCGCTGGTGAAAAAAAACGTGATTTATTCCATCCGGTCGCTGGATAACTGTGACTGGAGAATTGTGGGGGTAAGTTATATTGACGAGCTGGTAACGGGAAGAGTATGGGATGCGATTCGGATTTTGCTGGCAGTTATTGCTTTTGTGCTGATTACGGTATTCTTCAGCAGCTCTTTGTTAACTCATATGATTTCCCGTCCCATCCAGAGCCTGGTCAAGGCAATGAAGGATTTTGAAACCAATGCAGAAGAATTCAGTTACCAGCCTGTGCGAGGCAGCAGGGAGATGCTTGCCTTGTCGGATTCTTTTGCCCATATGGTGGAACGGATACAGAACCTGATGGAAAAGGTCAGGAAGGAAGAGGTTACTTTGCGGAAAACGGAACTGAAAGCATTGCAGGCACAGATTAATCCGCATTTTCTCTATAATACACTGGATGCAATCGGCTGGATGTGCGAAGAGGAAAGGAGCCAGGATGCGGTGGAAATGGTAAATGCCCTGGCAAGGCTGTTCCGGATTAGCATCAGTAAAGGGCATGAGCTGATTCCTATTGAAAAAGAAGTGGAGCATGCCAGAAGTTATCTGATGATACAGAAATTCCGCTACAAAAACCAGTTTACCTATTCTTTTGATATAGAGGAAAAATGCTTGCGGTATTTGTGTAATAAAATTACACTGCAGCCGATTATTGAAAATGCAATTTATCATGGGATTAACCGGATGGTGGACGAGGGAAAAATTATCATCCGCATTTACGGAGAAGGTAAGGATATTGTATTTTCCGTGTCGGATAACGGAGTCGGAATGAGCCGGGAAAAATGCGCGAATATTTTGAAAAGCGAACCGGGAGACCAGACAGGTATCGGTATTAAAAATGTAAATGACAGAATCAGGATTTATTTTGGGGAAGAGTATGGGATTACGATTGAGAGCGAACCGGATGAGGGAACTTGTGTCACCATCCGTATGCCGAAAGTGGAGGGGGACGGATATGAAGCCAAATAGAAAGAAAAGGTATCCGGTTTTTGCAGTTATGCTTTTGGGCATGCTGCTGTTTTTGACAGGCTGCGGCATGGCAGGAGGTACAGCAGGAAAGCACTATGTGGCGCTGGTGACCAAGTCCACGGATTCTGCCTTCTGGAAATCGGTTTTTGCGGGAGCCGGGGCTGCGGCAACGGAATATAATCTTCAGATAAGCATGGAGGGACCGAAGTGGGAAGAGGATTATGAAACCCAAAACAGGATGATAGAGGAAGCGGTGGAGAAAGGGGCAGAGGTCATAGTATTTTCTGCAGTGGATTATAATGCCAACAGCAAGGCAATTGATGAAGCGGCAAAAAGAGGTGTCAGGATTGTGGTGATTGACAGCGATGTAAACAGCAGCCAGGTAAGCTGCCGTATCGGAACGGATAACAGAGAGGCCGGGAGAATGGCCGGAAAGGCCGCTTTGGAAGCGGAAAGCAATACACTGCATATCGGTATCGTAAATTATGACGTTAATTCGGCTAACGGACAGCAGAGGGAAGAGGGCTTCCGGGAAATTGCCGGGGCAGATGCAAGAGTAAAAAGCATGCATACCATCAATGTGGTTTCCACTACGGAGGATGCAAGAGAGGGAACAGTACAGCTGTTAAAGGAACATCCGGAAATTAATGTTATCGTAACATTTAATGAATGGACCAGTCTGGGAGTGGGATGGGCTATCCGGGATTTGGACTTGGCGGAGGAAACCCAGGTAGTTGCGTTTGACAGTAATGTGGTGTCCGTGGGAATGCTGGAAACAGGGGAGGTGGATGCTTTGATTGTGCAGAATCCTTATGCCATGGGCTATCTGGGGGTGGAAGAAGCCTGCCGTTTAATCAACGGCGGAAATGCCAGCGGTGCGGTTGTCGATACGGCGACTACGTGTGTAACAAGGGAAAACATGTTCGAACCGGAATGCCAGAGAATGCTGTTTGCATTCGATTGATGAATAAATTATGAACAAAAAATGTACAGAACAATAATTTTTTATACCAAAAGAGTAAGATTTTGTATATC
>DNJW01000337.1:0-1201 GCA_003488965.1 Lachnospiraceae bacterium
CTACTTGACGGGTAGCACACCAATGCAAAGCGTTTCTGACTATTTTTAGGCTGGAAGCGCTTTTCCTATGATTTATTGCTGTTTTTATGTTCTTTTATTTTTTTGCATATGGACAATAATCGCAAGGAATGCCATAGGAGAAAAAGCCAGTATAGTAAGGCCAAATGATCTTTGTGCAATAAAAGCGCGCAGAAGTGGGGGAACCAATGAAATTAATATATGTCTGGCTGGAGAATTACAACGATAAAATAGTGAATCAGGAGTTCCTTTTTTCGCCGGAATTTAAGATCCATTATGATAATGATTGGAATGAACTGTATATTTCCCGGAATAAGGACTACATTAGGGCGTTTTACGGGGAGAACGTGTTGGATGTTGCGGCAATCGTTGGGGAAAACGGCGCAGGAAAGACAACAGTAGCAAGATGTTTATATGATATATGCGAAGGCATTGCTCCTATAGATGATGAGGGGGATGGGTGTGCAAAAATTGTTATTTATTTAAAGGAAGGCTGTAACGGTCAAAAGGAAAAGATTCTGGTTTGTTATTTTCGGGAGGGGATATCCGAAAAAAAGGTGCATAGCGATATGGATTACAAGTTGATTAATTTATACGCATGACAAAAGAAGGTTTTGGGGACGCTATGGAGGAACATGAAATGTCAACGGTATTTTTTACCAATGCTTTTGATGCAAGCCATATAACACCTAATCATGGCATGGGTGAGTTCATCGAAATGGGAGTGAAGAAATCCATGTGCTTTTCGCCCATACTCATGATAAAAAGAGAAATGCAGCATACACGGGAAAGCTATGGGGCGAAGGTCAGAGAGTCAGGCTTGGAATTGACAATTATCCAGCAGTATGCGTTAAAAATGGGGATAGATATCGGGGAAGCCTATGGGGCTGCTATCAACTATAATTTTCTTATTGTAGCAAGAAATGCATCTGCTGAAGTCAAGGGGATGCTCCCGGCATTTTCAGATTTTGGCTTATTGGTAGTGCCATTTGGGGAATATATCTTAAGGAACAGAAGAATTGGAATGATGAGCCAATTTGATAAAAGCGTATATTTTATCAGAAAGAATATTTATGAAAATATTTTAGTGAATCTGTCTGGGAATAACTGGGAAATGTTGTATGCTAATATTGTATGCGAAATAGCCCTGTTCCTGAATCTTTTTAACGGTGACTATATAAAT
>DNJW01000337.1:1427-3238 GCA_003488965.1 Lachnospiraceae bacterium
TGACTATATAAATACTGATTTTGATATAATAGAAAAAAATTATCAAGATATAAAAAGCATGGCAGCATTTCATACAATGATGAACCAGATAGATGATTCGGATAAGAAGGAGCTGGTAATAAGGATAAGGGGCATTAGCGGTCTGGATATAGAAATATTGGATGGCTTTTTTGAAATTGTGGATGAAATAGATGCATTCCTCCATCCTAAATGGCAGCAGGATATTTTGGTGCGCATGGTAGAATAGATGAACGGGGAGGAAAAGTTTAAAAAGAAGAAAGTACAAATAATACTTGCTTCGCATTCCCCCATTATACTTTCCGATATCCCAGATGACAGGGTAATTTACCTGAAGAAGTTATGCAGGGTTGTAAGGAAGGATAACCCTACATTTGGTGCGAATATCAGCCGGCTCTTTTACGATTCATTTTTTATGGATGACGGCAGTATTGGCGCATTCTCTAAGGGGAAAATACAAGCTGCGGCAGATTATGCCGGAAATAAAAAGTGCAGTATAGGGGAAAGGGAGGCAGAATATATCATTGAAAACATAGGGGAGCCTTTTGTAAAAAAGAAGCTGAAAAGGGATTTGGAATACAAGAAGTTTGCTGGTGGATGTAATGATTGAGATTCGGATAAATAGTGCGGAAAGGAAGAGAATTGAGGCCTTACATAAAGAATATACAAAAGAAATGATTGCCGGAAGGCTGGAAAAAATACTGGGAGACAAAACGGGGGTGCAGAATAAAGGAAAGGTACTGTATTTTCTACAGGAACTGTTCGGGTATACTGAGCGGGATAGGGAGAAGCAGTTAGTGTATTTCTGTATTTCGGATGAATTGGAAAAAATAATCGGGATATTTGAAAAAAGATTTTTCGATTCTTTCGGGTTTCAATTCAGGGATGCAAAAAATGAGGAACAGAAAGCAACCGCTGAAGATATTGCCTATATTTTAAATCGTATTTTTTACTATGATGGTTTTAATGCAGGGAGCCGGATAGCAGGGCAGGACGGGGAGAAACATGTTTGGAACAGACACAGATATGTTGTTGCTACTAAGGTGAAAGTCTGCCCATACTGCAATAGACAATATATAACATCTTACGAGTCAAAGGACGGTACAGAAAAGACAACTGCTGATGTGGATCACTATTACCCACAGTCTGCATACCCATATCTGCAAATGAACATATACAATATGATTCCAAGCTGTAACATATGTAATTCCAAAGCAAAAGGCCCCAAGGATGAGAGGCATTTGAACCCATATAAGGACAGTTCGGACAGCTTGCTTTTTGAAGTGCTATTGGACAATATAGATATGATGTATTCCTCGGAGATAGAGCGGATAGCTGTCAATAGTCGGGGCAATCCAAAGGCGATAGCTTCCAATGAGGTTTTTAAACTGGACAAAATATATCAGGCGCATATAGAGGATGTAAAAAGGCTGTTCTTCCATATCAAGGAATACGAAGCATTTAAGGAAGACTACTATATGAAAACTATGGGGTTGGACATGGGAAATATTTTCTCTTTGTGGTTTGATTTTCTTAATGACAGTCCATTGGAGAAGCCGTTAGTCAAACTGAAAAGGGGTGTATTTAAGCAATTAGAAACTTATTGCGGAATATATAAATGAATTTATACTGTTAGGAACGGCTATAATTCTTGAAACACCCGTTAATTGGAAAGATTTGGAATATAAGTATTTGCATAATCTTTAAAGGGCATTTAAGAACCTGATTTATTATTGGCTTTTCTATAGTAGGGTATGAACAGCGATGCTGGGATAAATAATCCTGAAGGGCAT
>DNJW01000337.1:3513-4298 GCA_003488965.1 Lachnospiraceae bacterium
GGGATAAATAATCCTGAAGGGCATATAGAACAGCTGGGAGGGATGGCATTTGAATGCTAATTCTCCCTGCTGATTGCGTCAGCCACTATTTTTTGAACCGGGCTTCACGTTCCCGTGTCTGCCTTGTATTTTCCCTCCGTTTATTGCCGGTCATATAGTTTACCGTATTGATGGCAAAGTGGATATGGGTATGGGCATCATTCCCAGAAGGACGGTGGACCCCATAAACCACCTGGCAATGGTCCTTCTCATAAAAGTCATAGGCCATTTCCCTTGCGATTGCATCAATATCCAGACGTTTTTCCTGTATGAGCTGTCCGGCTTCGGTGGTAAGGGAGAAAATTTCATGGTCGATATATCTGCCTAGATCTCCCTTGCGGGTACGCATCTGCTGGACAGCCCGGATTTGGCTGCACATACTGTCGATGCCAAGAAATTCCAAAACCCCTATCCCGCCATATGCAACCAGGTCATTTTTGGGGGTTCTGTTTTTACGGGTTTCGTATTTTATGACGTTTTCCACTGCAGAGGGTTCATGGTAACGGCCATGCCCTGCATTGTTTTTAAGGAATCCGATGGATGCTGTTTGCATAAGCTATTCCTTTCTTCCGGGGCTGGAAATATATTTGTGGCAGAGCAGAAAGATTTCTTTGGTTAATGTCTCGTTGCCGCTTTTTTCAATTATGTGGTAAATATCGTTAAAAGAATTGTTGATGTCAATAATATGTGGTAATGACTGGAATGGGTCAGGATATTCCTGCTGTATTTTCTTTTGGATATAGCTG
>DNJW01000160.1 GCA_003488965.1 Lachnospiraceae bacterium
GAAATTATAAAAAGAATCAAAAAACTCCGTAAAAGGATGGAAGAAGAAGGTGTAACAGCATATCTGATAGTGAGTGATGATTTTCATGGTTCAGAATATGTATGTGATTATTTTAAATGCAGGGAGTATCTTTCTGGGTTTACGGGTTCAGCAGGTACTATGGTGGTGACAGGGACAGAGGCAAAATTATGGACGGATGGAAGGTATTTTCTTCAGGCAAAAGAACAGTTAAAAGGTACAGGAATTGAGTTGATGAAGATGGGGGAAAAAGGGGTACCTACAGTGCAGGAATATTTGGCAGATATTCTGAAGGAAGGGGACAGTCTTGGATATGATGGAAGAACTATTCGGGCAGGTTATGCAAATACTATAAAATCTGCGTTGAAAGATAATAAAATTGTATATAAAGAAAATATCGATCTGGTAGGAGAAATATGGGAGGATAGACCGGAATTCCCAAAAGCATCCGTCTGGGTGTTGAAAAATAAATATGCAGGTAAAACAAGAAAACAGAAGTTGAAATTTTTAAGGAATGAAATGAAGAAAATAGGGGCTGATGTAATCTTACTAACAGCGTTAGATGATATTGCATGGCTTTATAATTTACGTGGTGATGATATTCCATATAATTCGGTAGCATTGTCATATACAATTGTATATCAGGATAGGGCAGTGTTCTATCGGGATATTGAGACGATTGAAGAAGAAATTATTAAGGAACTTAAAAAAGATGGAATAGAGGTCAGGCCATATTTTCAGGTTTACGAAGATATTGAAACATTAAAAAAAGTTACACTACTAATGGATGAAAAAACAGTTAATGTGTCTTTACAGGATAAAATTCCTTCGGATATTTCTGTAGTTAAGCAGATGAGTCCAACAACTTTGGCAAAGGCAAAAAAGAATGATGTGGAAATAGAAAATCTAAGACAGGCTCATCTTATAGATGGTGTAGCCGTAACAAAACTAATTTGCTGGCTGAAAAAAAAGCATGAAGATGGCAGAATACATGAGATTACAGAATTGGATGTCTGTAAAAAATTAGAGAGTTTGCGCCGGAGAAGTCAAGGATATCTGCAACAGAGTTTTGCCCCAATTGTAGCAACAGGGGAACATGGAGCAATTGTTCATTATGAACCTACAAAAGAAACGAATGTACCGTTACAGGAGAATACATTTTTATTAATGGATACCGGAGGACATTATCTATATGGTACAACAGATATTACAAGAACGATTGCATTGGGAGAACTAACAAGAGAGCAAAAGGAGCATTATACAGCAGTGTTGCGTGGGCACATGAATCTGGCAGCAGCAAGATTCCCTTATGGATGCACAGGAGCAAATTTAGATTGTTTGGCTCGTGGACCTTTGTGGCGGATGGGATTGGATTACAGGCATGGAACAGGGCATGGTGTAGGATATCTGCTGAACGTTCATGAAGGCCCGAATGGAATACGGTTAAAGGAAGCAGATGGAAGTATGGGAACGATATTGGAAGAAGGTATGATAACTTCTGATGAACCGGGTCTGTATATGGAGGGAGAGTATGGTATTCGAATTGAAAATTTATTGTTGTGCAGAAATAGTCAGAAAACAGAATATGGACAGTTTATGAATTTTGAAATACTGACAATGGTTCCTTTTGAAAGAGATGCAATTTTGCCGGAAAAGATGACTGATGAAGAACTCTATTTATTAAATTGGTATCATGCGGTAGTAAATGAAAAATTAGAACCATATTTGACCACAAGAGAGAAAACATGGTTAGAACGTCAGACTCGAAGTATAAAAAAAGGAGATAGACATAGATGCTGCATATTATAATTATGCAAATATTTGTATATGATAATTATATACATTTATAGGAGGTATTTGTATGTGTACAGCAGTAACTTATAAAACGAAGGATTTTTATTTCGGGAGAACGCTGGATTACGAATTTTCCTATGGGGATGAAATCGTGGTGACGCCCCGGGCGTATGCCTTTCATTTTCGTGAAGCAGGTGAGATGGAGAGGCATTACGGGATGATTGGAATGGCCCACGTGGAGGAGGGCTGTCCGCTGTACTATGAAGCCGTGAATGAAAAGGGGCTTGGTATGGCGGGGCTTAATTTTGTGGGAAACGCTTATTACAGGGAAAAATGCCGGGATAAGGACAATATCGCTCAGTTTGAATTTATTCCGTGGATTTTGGGAGACTGTGCTTCGGTAAGCGAGGCCCGGAGGAAACTGGAAAGAATCAACCTGATAAACACGCCTTTCAGCGACAGGCTTCCTCTGGCACAGCTTCACTGGATTATCGCGGACAGGAACGGGGCGGTGACGGTGGAATCGGTAAGGGAGGGACTTCGGATTTATGAAAATCCGGCGGGAATCCTCACCAACAATCCGCCTTTTGACGAGCAGCTGTTCCGGTTAAATGATTACATGAATTTATCGCGGGGAGAGCCCGTAAACCGTTTTTCGGACGCGCTGCCGCTTCATGCCTACAGCCGGGGCATGGGGGCGCTGGGACTGCCCGGGGACTTATCCTCCGGCTCCCGGTTCGTGCGCGCCGCCTTTGTAAAAATGAATTCCATATCGGGGGATTCGGAAAATGAGAGCATTAGCCAGTTTTTCCATATTCTGGGAAGCGTTGACCAGCAGAGGGGATGCTGCGAGGTGTCGGAGGGAAAATACGAGACGACTATTTATACCTGCTGCTGTAACTGCGATAAGGGAATTTACTATTACACCACCTATGACAACCATCAGATCAGCGCGGTGGACCTGCGGCGGACAGACCTGGACGGCGCGGACCTGATTCGGTATCCGCTGATCACCGGGGAGCAGATTCGTTTTCAGAACTGAGGCGAGTCAGGCGGACAAGCCGGAGTCCCACGGTGAAAAAGCCGCAGACCAGGCGCTAAATCTCCTTCACAGACAGATGATGTTTATGACAAAGTGACA
>DNJW01000205.1 GCA_003488965.1 Lachnospiraceae bacterium
GCAGCTTTCGGAGAATTGTGCTGAGAGAAAGCAGGCCGGAGCCTTTATTGTGACTCTGCAGCTTTCGGTGAGCTGCGATAAGAGAAAGCAAGCCGAAACAGACTTGCCGGATGGCAGAGAGAAAAGGAGCGTAAAATGGCGGGTTCCACATACGGAAATATATTCAGAATTTCGACCTGGGGGGAATCCCACGGGAAAGCACTGGGGGTGGTGATTGACGGATGTCCTGCGGGACTTGAATTGCAGGAGGCGGATATCCAGCGCTATCTGGACAGGAGAAAGCCAGGCACCAGCACTGTCACCACTTCCAGGAAAGAAGCGGATGCGGTGGAAATCCTGTCCGGTGTATTTGAAGGGCGGACAACGGGAACACCCATCTCCATGATGGTGCGCAATACTTCCCAGATTTCCAGGGATTACAGCGAGATAGCGTCTTATTACCGCCCGGGTCATGCGGACTATACCTTTGATGAAAAATACGGCTTCCGGGATTACCGAGGCGGCGGCCGTTCCTCCGGCAGGGAAACCGTAGGCCGGGTGGCTGCCGGAGCTGTGGCCGCTAAAATGCTTAAGGAGCTGGGCATAAAAATACTGGCTTATACCAAGTCCATCGGTCCCGTTCAGATAAACGAAAAAAACTTTTGCGAAGAAGCGGCCCGGACTACCCCCACCTGTATGCCGGATTATGAAGCGGATAAAAAGGCAATGGAGTATCTGGCCGCCTGCATGGAGGACAAGGACTCTGCGGGAGGAGTCATTGAGTGCCGGATTTCTGGTGTACCCGCCGGTATCGGCGACCCAGTCTTCGAAAAGCTGGATGCCAATCTGGCAAAAGCCGTTATGTCCATCGGGGCAGTAAAGGCTTTTGAAATAGGCGACGGCATTAAGGCCGGCACCGCCAACGGCTCAACCAACAACGACTTCTTTTGTTCCGAAAACGGACATATCACAAAACAGACCAATCACGCAGGCGGTATTCTCGGCGGCATCAGCGACGGCGGGGAAATTATCCTACGCGCCCATGTAAAGCCGACCCCTTCCATTTTTCAGGAACAGGAGACGGTAAACAGACAAGGGGAGAACATCCGCATCCATATAAAAGGAAGACATGACCCTGTCATCGTCCCCCGCGCCGTAGTTGTAGTGGAGGCCATGGCAGCCCTCACACTGGCAGATGCAATGATAGGGAATATGTCTTCCCGCATTTCTTACCTTAAAAAATTTTATTGTTAAAATTTTATTTTCAGGACAGCTCATGGAAAATAATGCAGTTCGGTCTGTCCACCCGGATTTCCGGCCCGTTCATCACCAGCAGCCCTTTTTTCATATCTACATTAAAAAAGGTAATACTGTTAGATTCGTGATTTAACGAAAGCAAATGCCTGTTGTCCGGGAAAAGGGCTGCATCCTTAGGATAGTCGCCGCTGATTGGCAGACATAACACTTTTGACAGCAGTCCGCTTTCGTGGTCTATATGATAAATCACCACGCTGTTGTCCCCTGCATTGGAACTTACCAGATAATGATGGTCCCAGGAAAAATTCAATGCACTGGCAGCAGACCCGCTGGCATGATAATCATTCAGCGTGGAAATATTCTGCAGTTTTTCAAATTCAGGATTATTATTTATTTCCCTATAACCATATACATCAATGTAATTCTTTAGTTCATGGACAATATACAGCAAGCTTCCGTCCGGCGAAAATTTCAGATGCCTAGGGGCAGATTCCTGCTCGCTTCTAATTACATCCGCCAGATGAAGCGTTCCCTTTTCCTTGTCCAGACGATATACTTTTACATGATCCATACCCAAGTCCGCCGCGCAAAGATATTTATTATCCCTCGTCATCTTCACGCAGTTTACATGGGGCCTGAAATTCCTCTCCGCAATGCTTCCCAGACCTTTGTGGAAGACCTCATCCGTTATCTCCCCTGCGCCGCCGTTTTCATCTAACCGGAGCACCGTAATCTTTCCGTCGTGGTATCCTGCCACAAAAAGATATTTATCTTCATAATCTGTCGACAGATAACAGCCTCTCATCCCGTTAATGGATGCATGCCCAATAAACTCCAGTTCCCCATCCTTCAATATCTTATAAGTTTCCACACCGAAATCCGTAATGGAATAAAGATATTTTCTATTATGGGAAATGGTTACATAGGAAGAATTGGTAATCTCCACCTGATCCTTCTCATAAAGTCTCCCGTTTTCCATATCTACATCATAAATCTTGATTCCATGCTTATCTCCCTTACCCATGGTATAGGTCGAAACGTATGCCACATATTTTTCTTCTCCCATAGGACCGTTCTCCTCCATCCATATCTATTGCTCAGTTTTACACATATTGTAACACATTTACTTTTTTTTGTCATTCCCTATTGACATCCCTGCAACTCCTAGTATAATGGGTATCAGCGCTTGTTTAGTAACAGTAAACTTTATGTTTATTATCATTTAATTTGCGGGTAACGGATACTATGAAAATAGGAAACAGACTAAAAGAACTACGAATACAGAAAGGGCTTACCCAGGAAGAGCTTGCTGACCGCAGCGAACTGTCCAAAGGCTTTATTTCCCAGCTGGAGCGGGACCTTACCTCTCCCTCCATTGCAACGCTGGTGGATATTCTCCAGTGTCTCGGCACGGATATTCAGGAATTTTTTTCCGAAAGTCCAAAAGAAGAACAGATTGTTTTCCACGATTCCGATTATTTTGAAAAAATAGATGAAGAACTGGGCAATACGGTGGAGTGGATTATCCCAAATGCCCAGAAAAATATCATGGAACCGATACGGCTGACTTTAAAACCGGGCGGCTCCACCTATCCCGACAATCCTCATGAAGGGGAAGAATTCGGCTATGTGCTGTCAGGAAGCATCACCATTATCATGGGTAAAAAGACAATACGGGCCAAAAAAGGGGAATCCTTCTATTTTATCCCCAACACAACCCACTACATAACAGCAAACAAAAAAACCGGCGCCGTCATACTATGGGTCAGCTCGCCTCCCAGCTTTTAGGCAATTTCCCATGGGCGGATAACGCTGCCGGAAGACATCATGGGGTACCTATAGTAAACGATATAATAAATTTCTGTTTCCAGTTCTTGCCAAAGCCATATACGAC
>DNJW01000248.1:0-272 GCA_003488965.1 Lachnospiraceae bacterium
CCTGAAATACGGCATTTTTCATCTAGGTTTGAGATTCTGCAGAGCGGAATTATGGGAGTTGGCGTGAGAAGTACTTCTGAAGCTTGCAGCTTTCCCACAATTTAAAGTTTACAATTATTCATTTATACCGCCGGTTATACGGCGGTATTTTGGGTTGACAGAATGTGCCTATTGTTATAATATGTGTATAACATATTATTAATTTGTGTATAACAATATTTTCTCCGGGAGGGGAGCAGAGTCAGGATATGGTAATAGAAATTGATTTTAAC
>DNJW01000248.1:577-9780 GCA_003488965.1 Lachnospiraceae bacterium
ATGGTAATAGAAATTGATTTTAACAGTGACGAGGCGCTGTATTTACAGCTTAGGAACCAGATTATTCTCGGAATAGCGACTTCTAGAATAAGGGAGGGGGATGAACTTCCTTCGGTAAGGCAGCTGGCGGGGGATATCGGTATTAACATGCATACGGTGAATAAAGCATATGCCGTTCTGAAACAGGAAGGGTTTGTGAAGGTAGACCGGCGCAGGGGAGCTGTGATTTCTATTGATGCGGACCGCATGGAGACGATAAAGGAGTTGCGTAAGGAACTGAGGGTTATTCTTGCAAAAGTGAGCTGCAAGAATATTTCCCGGGAAGAAGTGCATGCTCTTATTGATGAAATATATGAAGATTATGGAGGAATCGATTGATGCAGCCACAGTTTACGGAGAAGGCAAGGACAGCATTGCAGCTGGCGGAAAAGACGGCGGCGGGCTTAAGGCAGGGATATGTGGGAACGGAGCATATTCTGGCAGGACTTTTAAAGGAAGGGACGGGAGTTGCTGCAAAAGTGCTTATGGATAACGGCGTGGAGGAAGGACAGCTTCTGGAGATGATTCGGGAACTGATAACGCCGGATACAGGAGTGCTGGCAAAGGACAGGGACGGGTATTCGCCCAGGGCAATGAAAGTGCTGGCAGAAGCACAGCGCCAGGCGGAACGTTTTGAGACGGAACGGACTGGAACGGAGCATATCCTTCTTGCCCTTGTAAAGGAAGGGGAAAACGTAGCGGTAAGGCTGCTGAATACCTTGGGAATTTCCCTGCAGAAGATTTATGTGGATACTTTGATTGCCATGGGGCAGGATGGAGCCTTATATAAAGAAGACCTGGTAAAGAAGCAGGGAGGAAGAAAAAAGGGAGGAGCTTCCGTGCTGGAACAGTATAGCAGGGATCTTACGGCATTGGCTAAAAAGGGCGAATTGGATCCGGTAATCGGAAGAGAAGAGGAAATCGGCAGGGTGATTCAGATACTGAGCAGGAGAACAAAGAACAACCCATGCCTGATTGGTGAACCCGGAGTAGGAAAAACGGCAGTGGTGGAAGGGCTTGCCCTTAGAATTGTAGAAGGCGAGGTTCCCTTTACCGTGCAGGATAAGCGGGTGCTGACCCTTGATTTGTCCGGGATGGTAGCCGGAAGCAAATACAGGGGTGAATTTGAAGAAAGAATTAAGAAAGTAATTAAAGAAGTAATTTCTGACGGCAATGTGATTCTGTTTCTGGATGAAATGCACACGATTATCGGAGCAGGCGGGGCAGAAGGGGCCATTGATGCGTCCAATATTTTAAAGCCCTCCTTGGCAAGGGGGGAAATCCAGATGATTGGCGCCACAACGATTTCGGAATACCGCAAATATGTGGAAAAAGATGCTGCTTTAGAGCGCCGGTTCCAGCCGGTTAATGTGGAGGAACCTTCCGAAGAAGAGGCAATCCGCATTTTAAAAGGGATTGCGGGAAAATATGAGGAACACCATCATGTAACGATAAGGGAAGATGCCATTGAGGCTGCCGTAAAGCTGTCCGCACGGTATATCAATGACAGAAATCTGCCGGATAAGGCAATTGATTTGATTGATGAAGCGGCTGCTGCCTTGCGGCTGAAAACTATGCATGTGTCGGATAAAATGAAAGAACTGTCAGAACAGATTGCTAAAATTGATGTTCAGATAGAACGCTCCATCCGGATGGAAGCATTCAGCCAGGCCGGTGAATTAAAGCGCAGCCAGGATGTGCTGATGAAAAAATATGATAAGATGAAGCAGCGGTTTGACAAGGCACAGAAAGAACGGCAATATATAGTAGGAGAAAACGAAATTGCCGAAGTAGTGGCGATGTGGACGAAGATACCGGTGAAAAAGCTGGCGGAAAAGGAAAGCGAACGCCTGCTGAAATTGGAGTCTATTCTTCATAAACGCGTAATCGGGCAGGAAGAGGCAGTAACTGCTGTAGCAAGGGCAATGCGCAGGGGGCGTGTGGGTCTGCAGGATCCGAACCGGCCTATCGGTTCCTTTCTCTTTTTAGGTCCTACAGGAGTGGGGAAAACGGAACTGAGCAAAGCGCTGGCAGAGGCTATGTTCGGTTCGGAAAATGCCCTGATTCGTGTGGATATGTCAGAATATATGGAAGGACATTCCGTGTCAAAAATGATAGGTTCGCCTCCGGGCTATGTAGGCTTCGATGAAGGCGGGCAGCTGAGCGAAAAGGTGAGAAGGAATCCTTATTCCGTGGTGCTGTTTGACGAGATTGAGAAGGCTCATCCCGATGTATTCAATATACTGCTTCAGGTATTGGATGACGGGCATATTACGGATTCCAAGGGGCGGAAAGTAAATTTTAAAAATACGATATTGATTATGACCTCCAATGCAGGGGCGCAGAGGATTGTGGAGCCTAAAAATTTGGGATTTTCGGCGCAGTCGGATGAAAAGAAGGACTACGACAAGATGAAATCAGGGGTTATGGAGGAGGTAAAACGGCTTTTTAAACCGGAGTTCATTAACCGTATTGATGAAATTATGGTATTCCATCCTTTGAATAAAGAAAATATGAAGCAGATTATTATGCTGCTTTCCAAAAACCTGACCAGCCGGTGCAGGGAACAGATGAATATCAGCCTTACCCTGACTTCATCCTTAAAGGAGTTTATTGTGGACGAATATGCGGACAATAAAATGGGAGCAAGACCTTTAAAACGTGCCATCCAGACAGTAATAGAAGATGCATTGTCGGAGGAAATACTGGCAGGACGCATACAGCCGGGAGACAATGTAAGCGTAGGGATAAGGGATAAAAAAGTAGTTTTCCATAATAAAAAATTAGTGGATTAAATGAGGAAAATATATTATACTGTACTATAGAATGCGTATAGGGAAAAGAGTATAAGAGTTTTAGGAGGACAGAAGAAATGGCAGCGGTGGAAGAATTACTCCGTGGAGAAGACGGGGGAGCAATTAGTTTTGGCAACCACAAACTGGAAGAAAAGGCGAAATTGGTAGATTTCGAGTTCGGCGGGGATTTATGGAAAGTAAAGACCTACAAAACCATGACAAAGCTTGAAAAAAACGGAATGTTTGTCTATGAATCGGTACCGGGTACAAGTGTCAATGATTTTAAGGAAACCCAGGACGGTATCAGTTTTACCGTAGAAGGCAGCGAGGATGCACAGATTACGGTGGGGCTTCAGGATGAAACAGAATACGAGGTGTTTATAAATAATGAAAGTATCGGCAAAATGCGCACGAACCTTGGAGGGAAGCTGAATTTAAGCGTAGAACTTGCCGAAGCCGGTGAAGTTAAGGTCAGGATAGAAAAATAGTTTCTTCCGGCTGCAGAGCGGGCATTCATAAAAAACAGGTCAGCTTATATGGAAACGGGACAGTCATCAAATATGAAAGTCCCGTTTTTATATGCACAGGGGCGCAAGAGGAAATTAGTTGCTAACGCAACATGCGCCCCGCGCGGCGAGCAGGGGAAGAGAAACCTTCCCCACTTGATTGCACAGGGGCGCAAGAGGAAATTAGTTGCTAACGCAACATGCGCCCCGCGCAGCAAGCAGTGGAGAAGGTCATCTTCTGCTCAATGGGAATATAAAGGAGCAAAAAAGTGGCAAAAGGAAAGAATACTACCGTATTTTTCTGTCAAGAATGCGGTTATGAATCGGCAAAATGGATGGGACAGTGTCCGGGATGTAAGACATGGAATTCTTTTGTGGAAGAGAGGGTAACTTCCGGCGGAAAAAAGGGAAGGACGCCGGTTTCAGGCATATTGGGGCAAAGGCCAGAGCCTTTCAGGCTTTCTCAGGTGTCTATGGATAAAGAAGAAAGAATCGGTACGGGAATGAAGGAATTGGACAGGGTTCTGGGCGGCGGGATTGTACCCGGTTCGCTGACATTGGTGGGCGGCGACCCGGGTATCGGGAAATCCACGCTGCTGCTCCAGGTCTGCCAGAAGCTGGAAAACGGCGGATATAAGGTATTATATATTTCCGGGGAGGAATCTTTAAAACAGATAAAAATACGGGCGGAACGTATCGGCGAATTCGGCGGGAATCTGCTGCTGCTTTGTGAAACCAATCTGGATGTGATTAAAGAAACCATACATGATATAAAACCGGATGCGGTGATAATAGATTCGATACAGACTATGTACAGCGAAGAGGTATCTGCGGCGCCGGGAAGCGTATCTCAGGTAAGAGAGTCCACAGGAGTTTTTTTGCAGCTGGCAAAGGGTTTAAACGTATCTATTTTTATTGTGGGCCATGTGACAAAGGAAGGAACGGTGGCAGGACCGAGAGTACTGGAACATATGGTGGATACGGTGCTTTATTTCGAAGGGGACAGACATGCGTCTTACCGTATTTTACGGGGGGTGAAAAACCGGTTTGGTTCTACCAATGAAATAGGGGTATTTGAGATGAGGGAAGAAGGACTGGCGGAGGTAGAAAATCCGTCGGAATTTATGCTGGACGGCAAGCCTGAGGGCGCCAGCGGTTCCATCGTTGCATGTTCCATGGAAGGAACCCGTCCGATTCTGTTGGAGATTCAGGCTCTGGTATGCGGCAGCAATTTCGGAATTCCGAGAAGGCAGGCAATTGGTACGGATTTTAACCGGGTAAATCTGCTGATGGCAGTGCTGGAAAAAAGGGCAGGTATCCAGCTGGCCGGATGCGATGCCTATGTGAATCTGGCCGGAGGAATAAAAATTACGGAGCCTGCCATTGACTTAGGGATTGTAATGGCGATTGTATCCAGTTTTAAAAACCGGGCGGTGGATGATAAAACGGTGGCGTTCGGAGAAGTAGGATTAAGCGGCGAGGTACGTGGGGTAAGTATGGCGCAGCAGCGGATACAGGAGGCAAAAAAGCTGGGTTTTACTACTTGTATCATACCGTCGGTAAGCCTGAAGGGATTGAAAAATATAGACGGAATCAGGACAGTCGGCGTAAAATCGGTGCAGGATGCAATCAGTCTGATATAAAGGAGTGAACGGTAGAATGTGGAAATTAATGATATATTTAAAGGGTTATAAAAAAGAGACGGTGCTGGCTCCTCTTTTTAAAATGCTGGAAGCTTCTTTTGAACTGCTGGTGCCTCTTGTGATGGCGGAGATTATCGATAAGGGGATAGCGGGAGCAAGACGGGAGTTTATTCTTCGGATGGGGTTTCTTATGATTGCGCTGGGAATCATAGGCTTAGTATGTTCCATTACCGCCCAGTACTTTGCAGCCAAGGCAGCGGTAGGCTTTGCGGCGCAGTTAAAGCATTCCTTGTTTGCCCATATCCAGTCGCTGTCTTTTTCGGAAATAGATTCGATAGGAACCTCTACGCTGATTACCAGAATGACCAGCGATGTGAATCAGGTGCAGTCCGGGGTAAACCTTGTCCTGCGGCTGTTTTTGCGTTCCCCTTTTATTGTCCTTGGAGCGATGGTAATGGCATTTACGATTGATGTCAAGGCTGCGTTGGTTTTTGTAGTGACAATTCCTCTTTTGTGTATTGTGGTATTCGGTATTATGCTGCTTAGTATGCCTTTGTATAAAAAGGTGCAGGCAGGGTTGGACCAAATATTAGGAATTACCAGGGAAAATCTGACGGGAGCCAGAGTAGTACGCGCATTTAATAAAGAAGAAACGGAAATAGCACGTTTTGAGGAAGGGAACGAGGCGCTGACTGGAATGCAGATGTTTGTCGGGAAGATATCGGCGCTGATGAACCCGGTTACTTATATTATTATTAACGGCGCCGTAATCGTGCTTGTCTGGACAGGAGCCTGGCGTGTGGAAAATGGGTATATTACCCAGGGTGAAGTGGTGGCGCTGGTCAATTATATGTCCCAGATTCTGGTGGAGCTGATTAAGCTTGCCAACCTGATTATTACTGTTACAAAAGCCTTTGCCTGTGCCAACCGTATCCAGGCGGTATTTGAAACAAAACCGGGACTGGTATCCCCGGCGGGGTTGGACGGAAGTGTGAAAAACAGAAAACCTGAGGGAACAAGGGCGGGTATGGCAGGCAAAAAAACGGAAAAGCCGGAACCGGCAGTCAGCTTCGAGCATGTCTGCCTGACTTATAAAAATGCCGGGGCGGAATCCTTGACGGATATTCATTTTACCGTACGTAGAGGACAGACCATTGGCATTATCGGCGGAACCGGCTCGGGAAAATCCTCGGTGGTCAATTTGATTCCCAGGTTCTATGATGCCACAAAGGGAAGCGTTAAGATAAACGGAAGGGATGTGAAAGATTATCCTCTGGAAGAATTGAGGAATAAAATCGGCACGGTAATGCAGAAAGCGGTTCTGTTTAAGGGAACCATTAAAGAAAATCTTTTATGGGGAAAAGAAGATGCCACGGAGGAAGAAATATGGCGGGCTCTTGAAATTTCCCAGGCAAAGGAATTTGTGGAGACAAAGGAAGGAGGGCTGGAAGCGGAGATTGCCCAGGCGGGAAAAAATCTTTCCGGCGGGCAGAAACAGAGGCTTACCATTGCCCGTGCCTTAGTCCGCAGGCCGGAAATTCTGATTCTGGACGACAGTGCATCCGCTTTGGATTTTGCTACCGATGCGAAGCTGAGAAAGGCTATCCGGGAAATGGAGGAAAACCTTACCGTGTTTATCGTTTCGCAGCGTGCGTCTTCCATCCAATATGCGGACTCCATTATTGTGATGGATGACGGGGCAATTGCGGGAATAGGAACCCATGAGGAACTGCTGGAAAGCTGCGGAGTATATAGGGAAATTTATGATTCCCAGTTTAAAAAATCTGATAGCGGAAACGGAAATAAGAAAGGAGAGGCATAGGAGTGCAGAAAGAGATTCTTTTTAAGGTGCTGGGATATATTAAAAAATATTGGATATATCTGGGTATATCCATGCTGATGGCGGCGTTTACAGTAGCGTTGACCTTATATGTTCCTATTTTGACCGGGGAGGCTATCGACCTGATTATAGCGAAGGGACTGGTGGATTTTCAGGGGATTACGGCTGTCCTTGTAAAAATGGCAATTGCGGTGGCTCTTACGGCAGCGGCTCAATGGCTGATGAATGTCTGCAATAATAAAATGGCCTATGGGATAGTACGGGATATCAGGGACGAAGCTTTCCGTAAAATAGAGGTGCTTCCGCTAAAATATATAGACTCCCATTCTTACGGGGAAATTGTCAGCAGGGTCATTGCCGATGTGGACCAGTTTTCCGACGGTCTTTTAATGGGATTTACCCAGCTGTTTACCGGAGTGATAACGATTTTAGGAACATTGGTGATTATGCTGACAATAAATATAGGAATTACCGCAGTGGTAGTGTGCATTACGCCGGTTTCTTTTCTGGTGGCCAATTTTATTGCCAAGAAAACCTACCGTATGTTTAAGCTGCAATCGGAGACAAGAGGAGAACAGACGGCGCTGATTGACGAGATGGTAGGAGGACAGAGGGTGGTGCAGGCTTTCGGATACGAAGAGAAAGCGATGAACCGCTTTGATGAAATCAATAAAAGACTGCAGGACTGCTCTTTGAAAGCTATTTTTTTCTCGTCCATTACCAATCCGGCAACCCGTTTTGTCAACAGCCTTGTTTATACCGGGGTAGGCATTTCAGGAGCATTTTTTGCCATCCAGGGAAGCATCAGCGTGGGTACCTTATCCTGCCTGCTGACTTATGCGAATCAGTATACAAAGCCTTTTAATGAAATATCCGGTGTAATTAC
The DNA here is from genome assembly GCA_003488965.1 of Lachnospiraceae bacterium. GTDB lineage: Bacteria > Bacillota > Clostridia > Lachnospirales > Lachnospiraceae > Kineothrix. The sequence goes on from DNJW01000248.1 coordinate 8,287, forward strand.
CGAATTGCAGAATGCGCTTGCCTGCGCGGGCAGAATCTTTGAACTGATAGAAGAGGAACCCCAGATACCGGATGCCGAAAACGCCGTGGAATTAAAGGATGTGAAAGGAAATGTGGTGTTGAAGGATGTTTCGTTTTCGTATATGCCGGATAAAAAGCTGATTCAGGGATTTCATTTACAAGTAAAACCGGGGCAGAGGGTGGCAATTGTAGGTCCCACCGGATGCGGCAAAACAACGGTAATTAATCTCCTGATGCGGTTTTATGATGTGGACGGAGGAAGCATTCAGGTAGAAAATACGGACATAAGGGAGGTTACGAGAAGAAGCCTGCGGGCTTCCTATGGGATGGTACTGCAGGAGACATGGCTGAAAGCAGGAACCATCCGGGAAAATATTGCAATGGGGAAACCGGATGCCGGGGAAGAGGAAATTATTGCAGCCGCTAAAGCAGCTCATGCCCATAGCTTTATCAAACGTCTTCCGGAAGGATATGATACTGTGATTACGGAGGACGGCGGCAATCTTTCCCAGGGACAGAAACAGCTTTTATGTATCACCAGAGTGATGCTCTGTCAGCCGGATATGCTGATACTGGATGAAGCTACATCCTCCATTGATACAAGAACGGAATTAAAAATACAGAATGCTTTTGCCAGGCTGATGGAGGGCAGAACCAGTTTTATCGTTGCCCACCGGCTGTCTACGATTCAGGAGGCGGATATTATTCTGGTAATGAGGGATGGGAACATTATTGAACAGGGGAATCATGAATCCTTGTTGGCTCAGGGGGGATTTTACGCAGAACTGTACAACAGCCAGTTTGCGGTTTAAAAAAGAAAAAGCTGGCTGGATTGACAGTCAGCTCTTTTTTCTTGTAGGAAACTGCAGCGTAAAGAGGAAATCCAGTTCCTCATCTTTATAATAGAAAAAGCAGAGATAGACGAGCAGCGCCATGCCGATGCATACATAGCAGTCGGCAATATTAAACTTAGGAAAATTGATAGGGACAAAATAAATGAAATCTACAACATAGCCGTTTAAAATTCTGTCAATTAGATTTCCGATACCGCCGCTGATAATTAAAACCAGCACAGCCTTCATAGGAAGATACCGCTTTGTGCCTGTCTTGGGAATCTGCAGATATTTCAAGATAAGAAAGAGCATCGCAAGGGATGTCAGGGTAATTAAAAATTCTTGTTTTCCCATAAAAGAACTGAAAGCGGCGCCTGTATTTTCAAGATAGGAAAATTCCAGAATATCCGGCAGGAGAGGAAAATCAGCATGCCCCTTTAACCGGCTGGCAGCCAGCCCTTTGACAGACTGGTCTATGAAAATCAGCAGTAACGCGGCGATGACCGGATATATTTTTTTTCGGATATTTTTCATGGCTGCACTCCTTTGATAGCGGATGTAAGAGAACAAGGCACTGACAAAATCAATTATCAGTGCCTTGCCTGCGATAGCAGGGGCAGTAGGAATCGAACCCACATCGA
>DNJW01000114.1 GCA_003488965.1 Lachnospiraceae bacterium
CCCTATTTGCGGTAGAGGATAGCCCTTTTTCTGTCTATTTACGGTTGTTATGATTATCTATGTATGTCAAGATGGCGAAAACCACCAAGAGAAGCGCTGTAAAATGTATCTTATTAGAATTCCGGTTTATGAGGCTGCGATTATCATGGCATATTTTCCAGTCCGCTGGAATAATGGATTTCCCCGTCGGAGGTAAAGAAAATAGCTTCTGTGTCCTCCAGGGATTCAATCAGTTCCATTCCCTTTTCCATACCCAGAAGGAAACAGGTGGTGGATAGGGCGTCCCCGTCCATGGAAGATTCGGAAAGGATGGTAACTTGAAATAGGTTATTCTGTATAGGATAGCCTGTTTTTGTGTCCAGAATATGATGATATATCTGCCCTTCCAGCTCAAAACAGCGTTCGTAAATACCCGAAGAAACCACGGACAGGTCTGTAACAGGGATGATTAGGGCGGCAGTACCGGCAGGGGCAAAAGGTTCCTGGATGCCTATCTGGAAGGGGGAACCGTCCGGACGGGAACCGATGGTAAGGACATTTCCTCCCAGATTAATCATAGCGCTAGTTGCCCCTTGAGAAATAAGATACTCTTTCATCCGGTCTGCAATATAGCCCTTGGCAATAAATCCAAGGTCGATTTCGGCCTCCGGGTCGGTAAGGGATACGGTATCCTGCTGAATGAGAATTTTCTGGTATCCCACATGGGAAAGAGCTTTTTCCAAATCCTGCAAAGAAGGAAGGGCAGGAGCGGAAGAACCGGAAAAATCCCATAACCCGGTGACCGGACCGATGGTAGGGTCTATTTTCCCCCCGGAGAGCCGGGCATAGGAAAGGGCAGCATGAAGCAATGTCAGAGTATCCCCGCTTACCTCCACCGGGCTGCCCCCGCTATGGTTAATCTTCCATACATCACTGTTTTCCACCGTTTTGCTCAACATATTTTCATACCTGTCAGCAAGGGCAAAACATCCCTCCAGCAAAGCTTCCTCCGGCTTATCATAAAGTGTAACGGTGATTACCGTATCAAAATAAAAAGCCGTCTGCGACAAAGGCTCCTTTTTCTTTCCGCATCCTGAAAGAGAAAGAAGCAGGATAGGAATGAAAAGAAAAAGAGTTAATCGTGCAGAAAAAGTGAGTCTGTTCATAAGATACCATATCTCCTTAGTGCTTGTTCTATCGTAGTTAATTAAGAAACCGGTAAATTTGCTGAATATTCTGGCAATATAGTTTCGAAAAATCCTTTTTGTGCCATGGAACCGCGACCATAAAACGTACGGACCTATGTCCGAACGTTTTTGTTTTATTGGGCGCGGTGAAATGTTTGGCACATTTGGATTTTCCGAAACTATATTGCCAGAATATTCTCACAACTTAAAATATTCTTACCCTATTATACATAGAACAAACATACTTTGCAAAGTAAATCTTACCATCAAAAACCATTGCGTACTTGCCCGATTCGTGTTAAATTAATGAAAGCAAAGAAACTTTTTGAAAACGGATTCATAAGAATAATACATAGTTTAATGGAGGATTTTTATGCGTTTACCGGGTGAATATGAGGAAAGAAATTCCGGATTATCTATGAAATATATGATAATGGGTGTGAGTTTGTCTATCCTGCTTATACTTGGCGCAGTGGTTTATATGAATAAGCAGGAAGAAGAAAGAAAAAGCCGGCTCCGCCAGCAAGAAACAACAGTAATGGCGCTGGATTATGAGGAAGGGGAAGGAAAGACAGAAGAGGAAGGAAATGCAGAGAGTGAAGGAATAACGGAAGAAGTTCCTGTGGTAGGCTATGCGGGAAGGAGAAGCCTGCAGGAAGTGGAGCGTCTGTATAAGGAAAATAAGCTGACTGCATCGGATCTGGATTTTTGGGATATGTACCCTGAGGAGCCGGAATATGCAGCGGATACGGAAACGGAAAATCAGACAAAACCAGAAAACAGAAACGGGGAAGAGGAAAAGGACAAAGCTGCCCGTTATGATGAAGCGGCACAAAGGCTTGCCGAAGAAGAAATAGCAAATGACCCTTCCAAGGACGGAAAGCATACGCTGCTTACTTATGCGGACGGAACGGAGGAATGGGTGCTGATTAATCCTTATCTGGAACAGAATACCTATGACTATACAAAACTGCAGAAGAAAGCCGATAAAATGTCCTATTATGACAATGGAAGGAGCGTCTCTTATCTGGGCGTTGATTTGTCCAAGTATAACGGTGAAGTTGATTTCGTGGCTTTGAAGGAAGCCGGTGTGGAATTTGTCATGCTGCGGCTTGGGTCAAGGGGATATGGCAGCGGTCAGATTATGCTGGACGAAAATTTTGAGGAGAATATGAAAAAGGCCACCGATGCAGGGCTGGAAATCGGCGTTTACTTTTTCTCCCAGGCAATAACGGCAGAGGAAGCGGTGGAGGAGTCCAATTTTATCATACAGACTCTGGCAAATTATAAAATTACATATCCGGTAGCATTTGATATGGAATATGTAGAAAATGACAAAGCAAGAATAGAGGCTCTGTCCCGGGATGAAAAAACAGCGGTAGCGAAAGCTTTTCTGCAAAATACCAAAGTGGCGGGCTATCAGCCTTTGATTTACGGGACAAAGGAGTGGCTGATAAAACAGATTGACCTGACAAAGCTGACAGAGTATGATATCTGGCTTTCCCAGCAGAAGGATATGCCGGACTATCCTTATAAATTCCAGATGTGGCAGTACAGTCTGGAAGGGGAAATAAGCGGCGTCAACGGAGATGTGGGACTGAATATCAGTTTTGTGGATTATTCGGAGAAATAAAGCCATCAAAAGCCGGGAAAAACAGACACGTAAAAAGAACAGTAATATAGGCAGTCAGGTATTTTCCGGTGTCAGACGGAAGATATTGGGAGAAATCTGCAATTTAGAATAAATATCGGCATAGACAGCAGGAGAAAGCCCTTCGATGTAATTTTGGGCAAAATTGCGGTCTATGCCGTTTTTTTTCAGAATATCGGCAGCCTTGTTGTAAGCGATGGCAGCCTCCGTTTCCTGTTCATAAACGCCTACCACATATCTGCTCCTGACATGGATGTGTACTTTATAAAGGAATCCGGGCCTGTTTTTTGCAGGAATACAGCTTAAGCCATGAAAACGGTTGAGAATTTCAATGTTTTCATAACGGAAATCGCTGGAGTCCCCGTTGATAAAGCGGTAGTCTTTTCCACATACCGCATAATTTTTAATGCCGTAACGGTTGAGGATGCTGTACTGCATACCGTAGTCATTGACAAAAAGGTGTCCTCCCCGCTGCATGATTTTTTTGGAGGAATAGTAAAACAAGTCATCGATATCGAATTTCAGACAATAGGAGGGCGTTAAATAGTAAAGAAAGAAATTCCGTTTTAAGTAAATAGGCATAGAAAAATAAAGGCCGTTATCCCGGAAATTTACAAGGGAAACCCATTTGATAAAAGGAAGGGGGGAAGAAGCAGTATAGTCTTCCAGCAGGATGGAACCGGATTTTATAATCAGGTGGGCTTCCTGGTAAGCCAGATGTGCCGACCGTTCGTCAGGATAGCTTCCAAGGCTGATATGTTTTTTGTTCAGCGTGATGGAGGCACGGTAATAGATGGAGTTATCTTTTTTTTTCGCGGTATAAACACCGGGCAGATTTCTGGTCAAGTAGGTTCCTTCTTTCTATGTGTATGGGCATAACAGTGAAGCCGGGGGCGGAACTGTTACATACCGGGCAGCAGATGCAGATAAAGCTGCTTCCGGGACAATGTCAGATTGTGTTGATATGATACATATTTTGCCACATTTTTAACATGATTATACCATTTCAGAAAAAAGAATACAAATTTAGAAATTT